>NZ_CBFIIF010000004.1:0-146695 GCF_965662665.1 Congregibacter sp.
TTTTCGCCCCGAGAGCTGCTACTGCAGCAGCTCAGTGACCGCATGGGTGTGAGTCGCCTTCTAAAAGTGCCGGGTCTGGCAACGTTGCTGGGGCCGGTTCAGCAAAGCGTCGAGTTTCTCGACAGCTTTGCAGACCCCAATCACCTTTATATGCGTTGCGTAGCTTGTAACCTGAATTAAGCGGAGCGCCGCTTACGCGGCTTTAGGTGTTTCGCCTGAAGTCTCTTCCGGGCGCTGCATATGCAGTTCCATTTGCGGGAAGGGAATAGAGATACCTGCCTCGTCAAAGCGGAGTTTTACCGATTGGGTGGTATCCCAGAGCACGGCCCAGTAGTCCGCCGCATTCACCCAGGGGCGCACCAGAAAGTTGACACTGGAGTCGGCGAGTTCGCCAACGGTGACAACGGCCTCGGGCTC
Source organism: Congregibacter sp. (assembly GCF_965662665.1). NCBI lineage: Bacteria > Pseudomonadati > Pseudomonadota > Gammaproteobacteria > Cellvibrionales > Halieaceae > Congregibacter > Congregibacter sp. Next base: position 418 of record NZ_CBFIIF010000004.1, read on the forward strand.
AGCGAGGACGCGGCTGTCAGACTTAATAATGTCCTCAAGAATGGCCTTAGCATCCAGCAGGTTGTCTCCATAGGAAATACCAAACACCATGTCGACGCGCCGCGTGTCTTTTGCCGAGAAGTTTGTGATATTGCCGCCGATGATGCTCCCGTTGGGAACGAAGATTTCTTTGTTATCTGGCGTCGTGAGCGTGGTGGTGAACATGCTGATCGATTCTACGACCCCCATGGTGCCCGCGGCTTCTACAAAGTCTCCCTTTGTGAAGGGCTTGAAGATAATCAGCATGACCCCCGCTGCGAAGTTGCCCAGCGAGCTTTGCAGTGACAGGCCGATGGCCAATCCTGCAGCACCCAGTAGTGCGACGAGAGAAGTGGTATCAACACCCAGTCTGCTTAGCGCAGCAATGGTGACAAACAGCAAGCCTACCCAGCGTAAGATTGAGCAAACAAAGTTAACCAGCGTTTCGTCCGTACCCCGGGAGAGCATAATGCGTTGGCAGACGCTCACTACCCGCCCGACCACCATGCGACCAATGTAAAAAATCACAATAGCGAGCGCTAAAGCGGTGCCGTATTCGATAGCCAGCGGTAGCCACTGCGCGGGGTCTTTTAAAAACTCCATGATCATCTCCTTAATTGGGTTCTAGTGTTGATGTCTGTTTCTACTTCAATAAGCTTTTCATCGCTCAGGGCGTTTGTGGGCAATCCAGGTTTATCAGTAACTGCGGCGGTGAGTTCGTCAGCGAAGCTCCATAGCAACTGGCTCATGGCCAAGGCGATGTCTTCACCATCGCCGCTGCTCAGGGAGCGAGAGTCCTCGAACACGACGGACTCCACGATCACCATATCCTTTGTTTTTTGCTCCCATCGCCCCTCGGCTGCAATGCGCGCTACCGAGCCCGTTGCCTCAAAGTGCGTGATAGTGACACGAAGCTGCCAGTCCGCCGGCGTTGAGGGAGCATCGGGGAAGAGTATTACCCGCTGCGTGTTAAGAGAGGCCTTGAGCCTGCGTCCTAAAACCCGCTGAATCCCCAGATCGAGGGGCTCTGCCCAGCGTTTTGCGGCTTCGTAACGCAGCGCAACGGCACTCTCGCGATGTAGCAGTTCGTCCCGAAGGAGATAGTCGGGAATTTCGATGCCATCCAGAACGATGATGGGGCTGTCGCCTTTGGGAATTTGGGCATCACCCGCAGAAAGTTGCAGGTGCTGGATTTGTGTCGACTGGGCGACACAGCCTGCAAGGACCAGGGCGACGACGGCAATGTAGGGGTAGCGAATCAAGAGTCATCCTCCTTACGCCCGCGAAGCAGTGACTCCGGGTGCTCTTCGAGGCTTCTTGCCAGAGAGCGCAATGCGCGTGCGGCCAGAGTGACTTCCTGCATAGCCTGACTCAGTTGTCGTCGGGGAGGGGAGTCCGGTGCGGAGGCCTGCTCGAGGCCTTCAAGACTCTTGTTGGCCGACACCAAAGCCTCGTCAAGGCGCTGGAGGGAGCTTTCTATGGAATTCGTGATCTCGGGTAACTGTGCATTGAGCGTGGCAACCGTGTTGGTGCCCTCTTCCAACAACGCGGTCAATGCGGGGGAGTTATCGGCTAATGTTGTGGACAAACTATTGCTGGCGGTCTCCAGCGCTGCGAGGCTGCTGCGCATGGAGCCTGGGAGCGCCTGCATATCACTGCTATTGAGTAGCTCGTCCAGTCCTGTGGCGATGTGATCGATGTTTTCCGCGATGGCCGCGTAATCAATGGATTCCAAAGAACGACGGATTTGTTCCAGTTCCGTAGGAATAGTCGGTATTTGTGGATGCGACGAATCGATCTGGCTGAGTGTGGCCTCCTTCTCGGGCTGAAAGTCTAGTTGAATGTATAAAAGCCCGGTCAACAAGCTTTGAGTGTTCAACTGTGCTGACAGCCCCCGCGCTACTAATTCATCGAGCACTGATTCGGTCACGCTGCTCACTAGTTGCATAGACGTGGGATCGATTTCTGCTTCGACAATCATCGTTACTTCACCTTGATCGGCGTCCAGGATCAGGTCGATGTCAGTCACTTGGCCGATAGTCACGCCGCGCAGTGCCACAGGTGCTCCGATGGTCAGTCCGCGGAGCGAACCGTCGAAGACCATGACGACCTTGCCTTTTTCGATGCCCAGGCCACCGCCGGCAAAAAATAGTGCCCCGGCAGAGGAGATGATCAGAGCACCCACAACGAAGGCACCTACTAATATGCTGCTCCTTCGTTCGCTCATGCTGCTGGGCCTCTCTCGATCTGCTGTGCGGCTCGGTTGAGAAACTGCCGTACCACAGCGTGATCGCTGTGATCGCGCATCCAGGCTGGATTTCCGGACTCAATCATTCGCTTGCTATCCGCGTCTAGGTAAATCGCATTGTTGGCTATGGCAAATATGCTGGGCAGCTCGTGAGTCACCATCACAACAGATGCACCGGTGGACTCCTTGAGCTGCAGGATCAGGTCATCCAGCCTCCGGGAGCTAATAGGATCCAGTCCCGCTGATGGCTCGTCAAAAAAGAGAATATCAGGGTCCAGCGCAATTGCACGCGCCAGTGCGGCGCGTTTGCGCATCCCTCCGGAGATCTCAGCGGGTAAAAAGGTCTGATAGCCATCCAGCCCCACCAGGGCCAGTTTGAGAGCGACGATCTCCGAAATATCACTGGGACTGTAGCCGCTGTACTGCTCAAGCGGCAGCGCAACGTTGTCTGCCAGCGTCATGGCACTAATCAGGCCCCCTGACTGGTAGGTGATTCCCCAGTTTTGCCTGAGTTTTTGCCGTTCTTGCGGCTCCGCCTTTGTGAAGCTTTGGCTTCCGTAAAATACTTCTCCTTTGGCGGGCTCAAGGAGTCCCAGAAGATGCTTTAGCAGGGTGCTCTTACCGCAGCCCGAACCTCCCATGATGACAAATATATCGCCACGCATTATGTCGAAACTGACGTCCTGTTGAATCAGCCTGCTGCCATAGGCCATGGTCAGGTTTCGAACGCTGATGACGGCATCACTCACGCCTAAACCCCGAGTAACTGGCAGAGGATGTTGATCCCCGCATCTGCGACGATCAGGTAAACCACCGCCGTAACTACCGCTTCTGTGGTCGCTCGGCCTACGGCCTCGGAGTTCCGCCCAGCATTCATTCCTGCGCGGCAGCCGGCAGTAGCAATGAGTGCGGCAAAAACAAAGCCCTTGAATAGGCCGACGAAAAAGTGCGTCATGGTGATCGCGCTTTCCAGTTGACTAATGTACTGCAGCGGCGTGACGCCCATGCCTCCCGCAACCACCGCGCCGCCAACAATGCCCAGGGCATCCGCGTACACGATGAGCAGGGGCATCATCAAAATTAGTGCCAGTACCCTGGGAACGACAAGAAACTCCAGAGGATTGATACCCAGCGTGCTGATGGCGTCGATTTCTTCGTTGCTCTGCATGGTACTGAGCTGAGCTGCGTAGGCTGCGCCCGTGCGCCCAGCCATAACAACGGCAGTCATTAGCGCACCCATTTCCCGGAGCATGCCGATGGCCACGAGATCAGCGACGAATACGGCCGCGCCAAACTGCTGGAGCTGTGCGGCCCCGAGGTACGCCAGGATCATACCCACCAGGACACTTGTTAGCGTAATGATTCCAATGGCCTGAGGGCCTGCTTGCGCCAGACTCTCTACAAACTCACGGCTGCGCATTGCCGAGCGTCCCAGCAGCGTGCGGAACAGGGCTATCGAGGTTGCGCCCAAAAACTCCAATGAATCCAGTAAATCATCACCAATATCGGCGAGAGCGCCGCGGAGACGTTTGAGAGACAGGAAACCTGAGCGAGTCTCAGCTGTGCCGTCATAGGGCGCAACGGCGGTCGCCAATTTCATGAGCTGGATGTAGGACGCGCTTGCACCGAGGTATGTGATCTCCCGATTACCTGCGCTCGCAAGCCGTTCAAGTTGCAAAAGTCTCGCCTCCAGGCGAGGGTCCCAGTTGTTCACCGCCGTGAGGTTTACAGTCACAGTACCCGGACTGTCCAGGAGGGACTCAAACAGCGGCAGCAGTGCGGGAAGCTGCTCATCGCTCCAGTCACCACTGATCAAAAGCTGACCCTGCTCATCGCTTAGGGAGGCTCGGGCGCTCTCGCTCATGCGCTTGCGTCTGTAAGCATGGAGGAGGGGCGATCAGTCATTCTTGAAAAGGTAAGGGCGGCCGAACCGCCTCAATTGCCTCATAAGCCTGCGCGTAGATATCGCTCACCTGTGTCCTGTCTCCTCCCTCATGTCGTCTGGCAATCATGGTGATAGGAAAGAGGTAGTTTTCGGTTTCGCCTAAGCGCAATGCCCGGCTTCGGCCCTTAATATCCTCGTAGACCACCCAGTGCATATCCAGTTCTGTTGCTAGCAAATCACCCAAAGCAACGCCCATGGCCTGCAGCTCTCTCGTTTGGTCGGCCGTAACATGGCCGTCATCAAGCAGGCGTTGCAGGTATTCCAGTTCACTTTGACTGCGGCAGCAGCGACCTCCGTAGAAGCGCAGGGTGAGTTCGTTGAGCGACTGACGCTGCAAATCCATGTACTGGCGGTCAAGGGGGTTGAGGGCTGTTACTCGCTTGTCCAGCAGCTGGCCAAGCGTTCCCTGAGAAAAAATGAGAGAAGCCAATAGCGCGATAACAGCGGCTGAACGCGCGGTCGCGGACAGCGCTGGGCCCTTTAAGCGCTGTAAAAGTGGCGTTTGAGCTTGGTCGAAGTGCTTTAGAAAAGAAATCAAGGTGCCTAATCCCCTCGGCTTTGCTTGTGTTCGCCATATTGTCATGGATAATTGCGGGCCTTCAATGGCGTAAGAGCCAGATAATCCGAGCGGTACTCATAAGACTATGATCAAAGGCAGTATTGTTGCCCTCGTCACACCCATGCACCCGGATGGTCAGATCGACTACTCCGCGCTTGATGGTTTACTGGACTGGCATGTTAGCGCAGGTACTTCTGCGATTGTCGCGGTAGGGACTACGGGAGAAAGCGCCACTCTGGATGTGAATGAGCATCTGGAGCTCATCAGGCATTGCGTTGACTATCTTGCGGGCAGAATTCCTGTTATCGCAGGCACTGGCGCTAATTCCACGCGGGAGGCTATCGAGTTAACCCGAGGAGCCGCCTCCGTGGGAGTTGACGCCTGTCTGCTGGTCACCCCGTACTACAATCGCCCATCTCAGCGCGGACTTTATGAGCATTTCCGAGCTATCGCTGAGGCCGTAGCGGTCCCGCAGATTCTCTACAACGTGCCTTCCCGGACCGCGGTGGACCTGAGTAACGACACCACGATCCGATTAGCCGCTATCGATAACATCGTGGGCATCAAAGATGCCACGGGAGACCTTTCTCGCGGGCAGGAACTCCTTGCGGAGGTTCCTGACGGTTTTGCAGTGTATTCCGGAGACGACGCCACGGCGGCGCGTTACATGCTCGCGGGAGCGGTAGGCAATATTTCGGTTACGGCAAATGTGGTACCTGACCGCGTCGCGGCACTCTGCACAGCAGCGCTGGATGGCGATGAAGCGACCGTGGAAGCGATTGATGCAAGTCTTGAAGGCTTGAACGCGGCGCTGTTCATAGAAGCGAACCCCATGCCGGTAAAATACGCACTGGCGCGCTTGGGACGTATGCAGAACGGTATTCGACTGCCATTGACCTTACCTGAGGGAGAGTGTGCAGTCACCATTGATGCAGCTCTGGCGAGCATAGACGTATGAGGTACCTGAAACTCGGTGGCCTTTTAATGCTGCTGGCGTCTTTGTCGGCCTGTGGTTACTTGTTTGGCGATAAAGGCGTATTTCGCGACTCGGCGGGAGACTACCGCGAGGCCAAAGACATGCCGCCTATCAGCCTGCCAAGCGGTACGTCCACGGACCAATTAGTGGATATTTATCCCATCCCTCAAATCGAGAGCGACCCGCAGTTTGTTGATTCGGACAAGGTGCCTCGTCCCGCGCCCCTGGTCTCCGCAAGTGCCGACCAGTTAGTGCGAATCCAAAAACTGGGTGACGATACCTGGGCTCTGGTTGCGATTGCTCCGGGGCAGTTGTGGCCGCAGCTGCGCAGCTTTCTGTCCGCGGCAAATATAGATATCGCACGGATGGATGCCCGCGCGGGCATTATTGAATCCACTTACCTTGTGCTCGAGGAAGATCCCCGGCCCACGCGATTCCAATTTCGCGTAGAACGCGGGGTGCAAAGGGGAAACAGCGAGCTCCACGTACTGCAAATGTTTCAGACCAGTGCTGGCGAAGCCTGGCCTGCACAATCTGACGACTTCTTCCTGGAGTCCGAGATGCTTCGCGGTGTGGCTCAGTATGTTGCGAATAGCGCCGATACCGCACCCGTCTCTATGATGGCTGAACAGTCTATTAGCGCGGGCGGAAAAGTCTCCCTGGGAGATGATGAGCAGGGCGGCTTTATTGTGTTGGAGTTGCCCTTTGATAGGGCCTGGGCGTCTACTGCGCGCTCCCTCGATATTTCGGGCTTTGAAATTACAGACCGCAATCGTAGTGAAGGCCGTTACTACCTGCTTTACGTAGGTGACAAAGAAGAGGAGTCTTCGAGCTGGTTTGCCTGGCTTGGCGATGACGAAGAGCATCCCGCCGAAGGCGTTCCGCTGATTCTTGATGTCGAGACTCAGGCACCGGAACGTATGGTCTTGCGACTGTCCTTTGAAGACACTGGCAAATCACTTACCCGAGAGCAGATAGATGCCTTGCTCGTACTGATTAAAGGCAACATCAACTAGTGAGAATGGCTTCTTTGGGGAGCGGCAGCCGGGGCAATGCAACCCTACTGCAAGCTGGCCAAAGTTGTGTGCTTGTGGATTGTGGGTTCACGCTGCGCGAGATGCAGCGCCGGGCTGCGCAGCGGGACCTTGATCTTGCCTCTCTGGATGCCATTTTAGTCACTCACGAACATAGCGATCATGCCAGTGGGGTGGCGGTGCTCGCGAGGCATTATGGAATTCCCGTCTACCTGACTCATGGAACACTCGCCAGCGGTCGCATTGAGAACTGCCCTGATACACGCGTATTTAACGGCGATACCGAGCTTCAAATCGGCGAGTTCACTGTGCAGGCCGTCACGGTGCCTCATGATGCTCGAGAGCCGGTACAGTATTGTTTCGAACATGCGCAGCAGCGCGCTGGGGTGTTGACGGATTTGGGATCCGTAGCTGCTCACGTGCGAGACGCCTTTGATGACTGCGAGCTCTTGCTGCTCGAATTCAATCATGACGTCAGACTATTGGCTGATGGGCCATATCCACAGTCGCTGAAGCGCCGGGTTGGCGGAGACTGGGGACATTTATCCAATGCTCAGGCTGCGCAGCTACTAGGCCAGCTCAATTTGCAGCGTTTGAAGCATCTTGCCATCGCCCATATCAGCGAAAAGAATAACCGGCGGGAATGTGTGGAGACACAGTTGCAACAGATAGACCCGAGCCTACTTAAAAAAACCGTCTGGGCATCTCAGGCGAGTGGCTTTGACTGGATCGATCTTGCGCAGCACACAGTTATCAAAGATGCCTGCGTTGCGTCTGCCTGAGAGCGACAACTGGCGTCCTGCCAGAACGACAGTGCATACTGCCCCTGCTTACTGTTCACGAGGCGCGCGTGTCTAAAGACCCCATCAATATTGTGCAGCGGGGGAACCTCCAGAATCTGGAGAAGACCCTGAGTAAGCAGTGGCGTCTTGGCCAGAATATAGTGCTCTGCTGGTGCTGGGATGAGCGCGGTTTACTGGTTATTTTTGTGCCGCATTACTTTCTCGGTAACTACTGTGCTCACCGCGATGATCCGAAAATTGCCAGCGAGAACGAAAATTACATACGGGTTTTGATTTCCGGAAGGCGTCGTAAAAGCCGTGACGAGCTGTTCGCGGTGGCCGTCCGCCTGAGCGTGTCGCCAACATTCATCAAACTGGAAAACCCTCTCGATGAATCCATTTCGGTGATGAGTGGTGTTGAGGAGATTATTCGGCGCTACGGCATCAGCTTTGTTGAGCGACGTGGCGCTCTCCTCTTTGATATTGCAGATTTTTCGCTGTTCAGTTCCTTTGAGCAGGCCAGTCAGCTAAACAGTTTGTCCTACTCCATGAATTCGGTTTACAACAAACTGGCCGCTCGCGGCATGGAGATTAATTTTGCGCGCACCACCACCGGAGATGGGTATTACGTATGGAACCGTGATAACCATCCGCAAGCAGATCAGGAGCTCTTTCTGTTTTTGCAGCTCGTGCTTGCTGACAATGCGCTGGCAAGGGCGGCATCTCGCGGTAATACGGTACCCGTAGTTCGCTCCGCTTTTCATATTGGCAGTCACTATGAGCTTTATCAGGCGGAGGGTGTGAACCCGACGGTGTTTAGTTACATTGTGGGTGATGTGACCATCGAGTTGGCGCGGATACTGGATAGAACTTTGCCCGGGCAGGTGATGTTGGGTGATTTTGGGGATTGCGCTGGCGAGGAGCATGGCAGCGCGGAGTTCGTGCAGAACTGTACGGAAGCTGCAAAAGCACTTGAGGGCCTCACCCTCATGGGCAAGCCATTGCGCTCGCTGCGCAATTGGCTGTCCCGGGACTCGTCTGACGACGCTGGCGGTCAGCCTGTGGACGTTACCATCACTGATAAACACGGCATCAAGCATCACGCTTTCAACCTTCAAGGCGAGCTTGTGTTTGACGACTCCACCCTGACTCTCGGTATGACGCCCGAGGAGTTTGGTAAAGCGCGTGAGAACAAAATGTCTCGAGGAAGCGGCAAATAAGATTCCTGATGGGTGTCATAGCCGGATCGACATCCGATGAGGAACGCGCAGCGCAAATTGCCCGTCGCTTTGACGTGCCTTTATTAGACTCAATGTGCTCCCCCAGAGGTCTGCCGGAGCGTCGCGCCGTTGTGCAAGTCATCGACGGCATTCCCGGGATACAGCTGACGGGACGGGACGTGCCGGGGGCCGTGACCATCGACTTTGCTGATAAGTCCCTGGCTCACCGGCGACGGGCTGGGCATAACGAGTTATTGGGTAAGGCCGTTGGCTGGAAACAGGCTCGCGCTCCGCGGGTCCTCGATGCCACGGGTGGTTATGGTCGCGACGCGTTTTTACTGGCTGATCTTGGTTGCACCGTGGACGTATGTGAGCGTGACCCCATTATGGGGCTGTTGTTCCAGGAGGCTCTGTCTCGCGGCCTAGCGTCTACGGATGAGTGGTTAGTGTCGGTGCTTGCGCGTATACGCCTCCACAATGAAGATGCACAGACTTTAGATTTGTCGGCGTTAGGCGGTGTGGATGTGATTTATCTGGATCCCATGTTCCCCCTTGATCGCCGTGCTGCGCCCGCCAAAGAAATGCAGATTCTTCACTTGCTACTGGCCTCGGAGGATCGGGAGCCTGTTGCTGAGTCTGAAGACGCTTTAGCTGGGGATCATGATCACACCCGAGAACAGCAGGATGCGGCACTTTTGGCCTGGGCAAGAGCTCAGGAAGTGCAGCGGGTCGTCGTTAAGCGGCCCCGGCGAGCGCCGGAGATAGGGGGGCCGGCCCCCGGGCACTCCCTTACAGGGAAGGCCGTACGTTTTGATGTGTATCCCGTCTCCCGTGAGGGGAGTAATTGATTGCAAACAATAAGGAACCGTAACAGTGAGTAAAAAATTTCGTGCGTTAGTGACCGGTGCATCGGCCGGTCTCGGGGACTCCTATGTTCGGCAGCTCGCTGAACGTTGCGACAGTATGATGGTAGTTGCCCGCCGTGGAGATCGACTTCATGAGCTTGCCGCTACTCTCAAGGATCAGTGTGCATTGGAAGTCATAGAAGCAGATTTGGCTGCGGTCGAGGGGCAGGGGCGCGTCGTGGAGGCGATTCGTCAGGGTCCAGCCGTTGATTTGCTGGTAAACAATGCCGGGTACTCAACCATTGGAGCCTATGCGAGCAGCGATCTGGATGACGAGCTGGGTATGTTACGCCTGCACAATGAAGCTACTCTGGTGCTTATCAGTGCGGTCATCAATGTCGCTTCGGTGGGGGGGCTGGTAACAGCACCCAATGTAGCTGCCTACGCGGCGACAAAAGCTTTTCTTGTGAGTTTTACGCGATCCCTTCGCCAGGAAGTAAAAGCACAGGGTCTGCGCGTGCAGTGTCTTTGCCCGGGCTACACGCGTTCAGAAATTCACAGTCGCGATACCATGGCCGACTTCGATGTGAATATCGTGCCAGAGAAGCTATGGATGGATGCGGACACCGTAGTTGCCGAAAGTCTGGCCGCCATCGAAGATGATGCCGACCAATGGCTTCTGGTCACCGGTGAGCACAATCGAAAGATCGTTGCCAGGGAAATGGACGCTCTGCGGGCAGATCTGCACTACCCGAGTTGATGTTCGGCTGCACGTTGCCTTAGCCCGCGGGCAGCAAGCGCGTGAGAATGCCCTGATACATTGCGGCCAATTTTGGCAGGTCATCCACGCGGACATGCTCGTTGACGCGGTGGATACTGGCGTTGGTCGGTCCCAGCTCGACGAGCTGCGCACCATAAGGCGCGATAAATCGACCATCTGATGTGCCGCCGCTGGTGGAAAGTTTAGTTTCTACGCCGTCTACGTCCCGAACAGCTGCTCGGCAGGCCTCGGTAAGAGATCCTTCGCCAGTGATGAACGGATCGCCGCTTAGGTTCCACTGAATTTCTGCGCGTACGCCGTGATCTGCGAGAATTTTTTCCACTGCTTCCTGAAGTCCCTGGGCGCTCTGCTCTGTGGAGAAACGAAAATTGATCAGCACGTCGGCATGTCCGGGAATGACGTTGGTGACGCCGGTGCCCGTATGAAAGTTGGTGATCTGAAAGCTGGTAGCAGGGAAATACTCATTGCCCTGATCCCACTGCCGCGTCACCAGTTCCTGGAGCGCGGGCAGAGCGCCGTGCAAAGGATTGTCCGCATGCTGTGGGTAGGCCACGTGGCCCTGGCGACCAAGAATTTTGAGCGTGCCGTTGAGAGAGCCCCGACGTCCGTTCTTGATGGTATCGCCAAGAACCTCAGCACTGGATGGCTCACCAACAACGCAGTAATCGATGCTGACTCCCTGCTCGGCAAGCCATTCCATGACCCGCACGGTGCCATCGGTTGCAGGCCCTTCTTCGTCTGAGGTAATGAGGAATCCTATGCGTCCTTGGGCAGAATCACCGGCGCTACTTAAGTGCGCGATGAAGTCTTCGCAGGCGATGATCATCGCCGCCAGGCTGGCTTTCATATCCGCTGCCCCACGTCCATACAGCAGACCATCGCGAACCGTTGGAACAAAAGGATCACTGTCCCATTGGTCACGGGGTCCGGGGGGAACTACATCGGTATGCCCGGCAAAGACAAGCAGCGGTCCGCACTCGCCCCATTGGGCCCAGAAGTTTTCTGTGTCACCAAAGGGCAGGGAGGTGCAGCGAAATCCAAGGGCCTCAAGCCGCCGCATCATTAATGCCTGGCAGCCAGCATCTTCTGGCGTCACAGAGGCGCGGGCGATGAGTTCGCAGGCGAGGTCAAAAGTACGTTTGTGGTCGAGCATGTCAGTTTGAGCCGTTAGTCATTGGCGTGGAGTTCGGCGTTAAGCTGCACGGAAGTCTTGTTAGTCAAACACTCTACGGCGCCATTGAGACTGTTGCGGCGAAACAGTAGATCGGACATGCCCTGCAGATGCTTCGCTGCGAGCGTTTCTGTAACGGAGCCGGCTGCGTCGAGCATGGTTACCTTGGTGCCGGAAGTCACATAGAGCCCTGACTCGACGATGCAGCGGTCGCCGACAGGAATACCGATACCGGCGTTCGCGCCGATGAGACACTGTTTGCCCACAGAGATAACAATATTGCCGCCTCCGGATAGGGTACCCATGGTAGAACTACCTCCCCCAAGGTCGGAGTCTGCACCCACGAGCACGCCGGCGGAAACCCGCCCCTCAATCATGCCGGGTCCGATGGTGCCCGCATTGAAATTGATAAAGCCCTCATGCATTACGGTGGTCCCCTCGCCGACATAAGCGCCTAGACGAACCCTGGCGGTGTGGGCAATGCGCACGCCGCTGGGTACCACGTAATTTGCCATCTTGGGAAACTTGTCGACGCAGCTAACTTCCAGCACTTCCCCGCGAAGGCGGGCGTCCAGTTGCTGTTCCGCCAGTTCGGAGAGGGCAATGGCGCCTCGATCTGTCCAGGCAACATTGGGAAGTACACCGAAAACGCCCTGCAGCACGGTTTCCTGGGGCAATACCAGCCGGTGCGATAGTAAGTGCAACTTCAGGTAGGCAGCGGGAACCGTCTCTGGTGCAGAGTCCTCTTTCAGGCACACGGCAACGGCGGGACGATTACTCTCTGCCACTTTGCGCGCCAGCGTTGCGACGTCACCATGGCCAGCGGCATCGCACTCGACGGCAAGAGCCTGCAAATCGTCCGCGCTTAAAGCCAGATCTGATCCAAGCTTTCCAAAACAGGCGGCGAGGGAGGGGGCCGGACTCAAGATCGGCGCCGGGAAGAAGACGTCTAACCAGTTACCCTCCCGGTCACGTGTTCCCAGTCCCAGTCCTAATGCATATGCATCCATGCCTATTTCTCCTGTGAGTTCTTGGGGTTAACCGTTGCCAAGCAGCTTGCTATAGCGCGCTTCACTAAAACCAAATTCCAGTATGTCATCGTCTTCCAATACCGGGCGTTTGATGAGCGTTGGCGCGGCGAGGGCAGCGAGCGATGCACTTTCGGCATCCATGGTTTCTCTGTCTTTCTCGGACAAGGCTTTCCAGCTCGTACTGCGGCGATTGATCACCTTGTCCCAGTCCTGGGCGGCTATCCAACGCTCTACGGCGCTCCGCTGGAGACCATCCTGACGAAAGTCATGAAAACGATAGTCTATGCCAGCCTCGTCCAGCCAGCGGCGGGCTTTGCGAACGGTGTCGCAATTGCTGATGCCATAGAGCGTGAGAGCCATTTTTCCTACCCCAGCAAAAGGGCGGGGAATATAGCAAATATCCTCAGGCTTTGCGGGTGAGCTTTGGGTTCTTGCGTTTGGGATAGCAATGCCGGCAGATTTCACAAACCCGGCCATCGCAGCCGCGCGCGCTACAGTACTCTCGTCCGTAAAATATGATTTGCAGGTGAAGCCGGTTCCAGTGCTCTCGAGGAAACAGTTTTTTTAGGTCCCGCTCGGTCTGAACCACACTTTTCCCGGAGCTGAGACCCCAGCGCTGGGCAAGACGGTGGATATGCGTGTCCACCGGGAACGCCGGCACACCAAAGGCCTGGGACATCACGACGCTCGCGGTCTTGTGGCCGACGCCGGGTAACCGCTCCAATGCTTCCATATCCTCGGGCACGACGCCCTGATGTTCTTCCATCAAGATATGTGACAGCCCAGAGATGGCCTTGGCTTTTTGTGGAGATAAGCCGCAGGGTCGGATGATGGCGCGTATTTCTTCGACCGATAACAGCAGCATCGCCTGGGGTGTCGCTGCTCTGGCAAAGAGTGCGGGCGTCACTTGATTAACACGTTCGTCAGTACATTGCGCGCTGAGTAATACCGCTATCAATAGGGTGAAAGGATCATTGTGATCCAGGGGGACAGGGGTTTGGGGATACAACTCCTGGAGTCTCCCCAGTATGTAACTTGCGCGCTCGGCTTTTAACATTAAGAAGCTTAAGTAAGTCCAGTTGGGTGGGTGAGGCTACAGAGTACGCACGAAGCTTGCTATGCGTTGCGCCGCTTCTACGCAATCTTCTTGTTCGGCAACCAGCGCCATGCGGATGCGACCGCTTCCCGGGTTCTTAGCGTTAGCCTCGTGGCTCAGGTAACTGCCGGGCAGCACTAATACTCCTGCCTCTGCAAAGAGTCTGCGAGTGAAGGTTTCGTCATCAATAGGCACCCGCGGCCAGAGATAAAACCCGCCGCCCGGACTATTTAACGCCAGGACCGGCTCAAGAATCTCACGCACCGCCGCAAACTTCTCGCGATAAAGCGCCCTGTTGTTGCGAACATGCGCCTCGTCATTCCAGGCCACTGTACTGGCTAGCTGATGATGGGGAGGCATGGCTGAGCCGTGATAACCCCGGTAGCGTAGAAACTCAGCGATGATCTTGGCATCGCCGGCGGCGAATCCCGAGCGCAGGCCAGGAAGGTTTGATCGTTTGGACAGGGAGTGCATGCTGATGCAGTTCCGGTAATCGTCCAGGCCCATCGCCGCGCAGGCAGCCAAGAGTCCCGTGGGTGGTGCTGCCTCGTCCGGGTAAATCTCCGAGTAGCACTCATCGGATACCAGCACCACATCATGTTCCAGCGCTTTCTCAATAAAGCGTTGCAGAAGTTGTTTGTCCATGATGGCGCCCGAGGGATTGCCGGGAGAGCACAAGTAGAGCAGCTGCATCGCTTTCCAGTCATGGTCGCTCACGGCGTCTGGGTCCGGGAGGAAGTTCGTATCCTCATCGGTGTTGAGTAAGACCGTTTGCGCGCCAGCCAGTAACGCAGCTCCCTCGTAGATTTGATAGAACGGATTTGGAGAGCCTACCAGAGCTCCTTGACCGTGCCCCACGCAGGTTTGCGCGATAGCGAAAAGCGCTTCTCTTGTGCCGTTAACCGGCAGCACCTGTGTGTCGGGATCAAGGCTTGGCAGTGCATGGCGTTTGCTCAACCACCGGGCTTGAGCTGCACGTAAGTCCAGCTCTCCGCGAGTGCTTGGATACTTAGCGAGAAGATCAAGGTTGTCTGTGAGGGCCTCGACAACGATCGCCGGTGGGGCGTGTTGTGGTTCGCCGATTGAGAGTTTGAGTAAGCGCTGATGATCCGGTGGCGCCACCCCGTCCAACAGCTTCGCAAGACGCTCGAAGGGGTAAGGCTTAAGTAAGTCGAGTTCCGGATTCACGTCATTGGGACTCTTGAGAGTCCAGTTTGTTTCGTATGGAGCTCTGAATTTGCTCGGCGAGTTGCTCGTCAAAAATAGGTTGTTGCTGCATATCGGTGACGAAAAACACGTCCTCGACGCGCTCACCCAGAGTCTGAATCTTTGCCGCCTGGCAGATGAGTTCAAATTCCACAAAAACCTCACCGATGCGGGCGAGCAGTCCCGGGCGATCCAGAGAGACGACCTCCAGGACCGACACCGAGCGATCCTCATCGACGCGCATACTTGTCTCGGTGTCGAGGCGGAACGAGCGTACCCGGCGGGGGGTAAGTCGTGAAGTAATGCTGCCCTGGCCCGTTTCCGGGGAGAGTTTGTCACTCAGGTACGAGGTGATGTGCCGTAGGCGGTCGGTGTCCTCTACGGCTTTTCCGCTGGAATCCAGGACAAAGTAGGTATCCAGGCTCATGCCGTCACTGCCGTGATAGATGCGCGCATCGTGGATGCTCAGATCTAACTGCTCAAGGCGAGAGCAGGTGCGTGAAAATGCCCCAATGTCAAAGCTGGCGTAAATAAAAATTTGCGTCGTATTGGCAACGCTGGATTCCACTCCGTTACGCACTAACACCAATGGTTGGCCCCGGTCCTGATGCCCTTCAATGGCCTCGGTGTGCCATGCGATGTCTTCGGCTCGCTCACGCAAAAAGTAATCTTCGCCCCGTTCTTGCCAGAGGTTCGAAAGTTCGCTCTCTGTGAAGCCACGATATTCGAGTAATTTTGCGGCCGCTTCCCGGGTTTCGGTAATCCACTCCTGCTTGTCCGCAGGGTTTTCAAGACCCCGTCGGAGCGCGCGCTTACATTCGGTGTACAGCTGGCGCAGGAGACTGCCTCGCCAGGCATTCCAGAGTTTCGGGTTGGTGCCATTGATGTCGGCGACCGTTAGTGCAAATAGGTAGTCGAGGCGATTTTGATCGCCCACATGTTTTGCGAATTCCTGAACAACGTCCGGGTCAGAGATGTCCTTGCGCTGTGAAACAGCCGACATGAATAAGTGATTGCGCACCAACCATTCGATGAGATTGGTGTCGCGGCGGCCAAGGCCGTGCTCCTCGCAGAAGTTTCTCGCGTCTACTGCCCCAAGTTCCGAATGATCCCCACCACGACCCTTGCCGATATCGTGAAACAGTCCGGCGATGTACAGCAGCTCTATTTTTGGAAGCCGCCGAGCAACGCGACTGGTAACCGGAAAGCGCTCGTCGTTTTCAGGTTTGAGGAAGCGGCGGATATTTTCGATTACCTGCAGAGTGTGAGCATCGACGGTATAGCTATGAAACAAGTCATGCTGCATTTGACCGACAATTTGTCCGTAGGCCGGCAGATAACGTCCGAGAATGCCGTAGCGCGACATCTGGCGTAATTGGCGCGTCAAACGGTTGTTGGACCTGAGGACTTCCAAAAACAGCTGCCGGTGCTCGGGATTGCGGCGAAAATCGTCGTCAATGAGGTGCCGGGCTTCTCTGATAAGCCGAATCGTTTGTGCCGCGATTCCCAGAGCCTGGGGATTATTCCCAGCGTGCAAAAATACCTCCAGCAATCCGCCGGGGTACTCCTCAAACACCGTGTCGCGCTTTGCGCTGATGTAGCCGTTTCTGAGTTCGAACCAGTCGTTGATGTCCAGAGTGACATCGTCCGCCGCGGCTTGAAGCACTGCCTGATCAAAGCTCAGCATCAACACTTCGTTCAATTGCGATAGTGCCAGTGCCCAGCGATAGTAAAGCTGCATGAATTGCTCTACGGCAAGCTTGTCGCCGTCTACAAAGCCCCACATTCGTGCCAGTTCCCGCTGGTGATCAAAGAGCAGGCGATCTTCTTCACGACCGGTAATCATGTGTAGGGCGTAGCGCACTCTCCAGAGAAACTCCTGACCATGGATGATGGTGGTCGCTTCGGCCTCAGTTAAAAACTGATTGTCAGTAAGTTCTGCGACGGAGCGCCAGCCAAAGTGTCGTTGAGCGAGCCAGCCAATTAACTGTAAATCGCGCAGTCCGCCTGGGGACCCCTTCAGATTGGGCTCTAAGCTGTATTCCGTATCACCAAATTTTGCGTGTCTAGCTCCCTGTTCACTGAGTTTGGCTTTAAAAAATTCATCGGGAGCCCACATTTCAGTGTCTTGCGTACCTGCGGCAACAGCGGTTAATAACTTCTCCTCGCCCAGCAGCAACCTCGCTTCAATGAGGTTGGTGAGTACCGTGACATCCTTGCGAGCCTGCTCGATACACTCATCAACGCTGCGCACGCTGTGGCCGATCTGGAGACCTAGGTCCCAAAGCAGTGTTAGAAAGCTCTCAAGCCCTTTGCTGTCCGCCTCGTTATTACCGTCGCGCAGTATCAGTAGGTCGATGTCCGAGTGGGGGTGTAGTTCCCCTCGTCCATAGCCTCCTACCGCAACCAGGGCGATTCGCTCCTTGGGTAGACCCAGAGCTTCCCAGGCGTGGCGTAACAGATCATCGATGAGCGTAGCTCTGGATCTGAGGAGCTCACCCGCACTCCTGCCGTCACCAAATTCGCAGTCCAATTGCGTTGATGCAGATTGGAGTGCATTGCGCAGCTTGGGAATTAAGTCTGACTCGGCACTCTCTTCCAGTAACCCCGGCAGGTCGAAGTGAGCGATAGGCTCTGCAACGGCGGTGTCCATAGAGGCTTAGATCGCCTCGTCACTTCGGCGTGTAAAAATCTCACAGCCATCCTCGGTCACGCCGAGCGTGTGCTCCCACTGGGCAGACAGACGACCGTCGCGCGTAGTCACAGTCCAGCCGTCCCGAGCGTTGAGCTTTGTGTGGCGTTTGCCGGCGTTGATCATCGGCTCGATGGTAAAGGTCATACCGGGTTGCAGCACAAGTCCCGTATTGGGGCGGCCGTAATGCAGTACTTGTGGGTCTTCGTGGAACACCTTGCCAATGCCATGACCACAATATTCACGGACTACGGAGTAGTAGTTGCTTTCTGCATACTGCTGAATGATGTTGCCGATGTCGCCCAGACGTGCGCCCGGTTTTACCAGTGCAATAGCCTTATAGAGACACTCCTGGGTGATTTGCATGAGGCGTTCGGCATGCGCTGGTACATCACCGACCCCCACCATAATGCTGGTGTCCCCGTGATAACCATCCTTAATCACCGTAACGTCGATGTTGATTATGTCGCCGCTGCGCAGCTTCTTGCTGTCCGAAGGTATGCCGTGGCACACCACTTCGTTGACGGATGTGCAAATTGACTTTGGAAAGCCGTTGTAATTCAGGGGGGCGGGTATAGCATCGAGCTTGTCGGTAATGTACTCGTGGCAGATTTGGTCGAGCTTGCCAGTAGTGACTCCAGGCACCGCGAGGGGGCGAATCATTTCGAGCACTTCTGCGGCCATGGCTCCGGCGACACGCATCCGTGCGAACTCTTCTTCGCTTTTAATTGAAACAGACATTTCTAACTCTTTCTGGCCGACTCGCGACGGTGGAATCCTGACGATTCACAAGCACGCCGTGAAAAACGCGGCATTGTAGCGTAACTACGCCCGATGGGCATCAGATCAGTGGTTTTTCTGGAGTTAAGGCGATGCTTGTGCTATAAAGCGCGCCGCCGTATTTGGGGAGACTCCCGAGCGGCCAACGACGCCCGCATGCCACAACCTTCTGCAGGGTGCCCTAAAGTCAGGTGTAAAGACTTGAATCAGGGGTTTGCAGCTGGGGTGTGCGGAAGACTAACCCGTTAAAAAATCAGGTAATTTTATGTCACAGGTAAGCATGCGAGACCTGCTCCAGGCTGGAGCACACTTTGGTCACCAGACCCGCTACTGGAACCCCAAGATGGACCAGTACATTTTTGGCGATCGCAATAAAATCCACATTATCAATCTTGAGTACACGGTTCCGGCGTTCAATGAAGCGCTGGATATGGTGAAGCGTTTAGCTGCCTCCAAGAACAAGATCATGTTTGTAGGCACCAAGCGTGCGGCCGGCAAGATCATGAAAGAGCAGGCAGAGCGCGCTGGTATGCCTTATGTCAGCCATCGCTGGTTGGGCGGCATGCTCACTAACTACAAGACTATCCGTGCATCTATCAAGCGCCTGCGGGAGCTCGAAGCGCAGCAGTCTGACGGCACTTTCGATGCGCTGACTAAGAAAGAAGCACTGATGCGTGCTCGCCAGATGGAAAAGCTTGAGCGAAGCATCGGCGGTATCAAGGATATGGGTGGACTTCCTGACGCGCTGTTCGTCATTGATGTTGATCACGAGCGCATTGCGATTACTGAAGCCAACAAGCTGGGCATTCCTGTGATTGGCGTAGTTGACACTAACAGTGATCCCGATGGCGTTGACTACGTGATCCCCGGTAACGATGACGCGATTCGAGCGATTAAGCTCTACGTAACAGCCGTTGCAGACGCTTGCATCGCAGGCAAGGTCGAGGCGGGTGGTGCGGTTCCTGTAAAGGATGAGTTTGTAGAGGAAGAAGCGGCGGTTGCTGCTGAGCCTGCTCCGGCCGCAGAGCCAGTAGCTGCAGCTGTCGAGCCAGTTGCTGCACCTGCAGAGGAAGCAGCTGCTACTACAGACGCTTGATCACTGACCGCGGTCAGATCATTCATCGCCACTTGAAGATCCACGAGTTACTAAATATCCAATTGGGCGCTGGCTTGCAGCGCCCCTACGGGAGAATATTGCATGTCAGCTTCACAGGTTAAGGAGCTCCGGGAGCGCACAGGTCTCGGGCTTATGGAGTGCAAAAAAGCACTCACAGCAGCAAACGGAGATATCGACGCAGCTATTGAAGAGCTGCGTAAGTCCAGCGGCATGAAGGCCGCTAAAAAGGCTGGACGAACGGCCGCAGACGGCATTGTTGCTGCGCGCGTTGCCGATGATGGAAGTTACGGCGTCTTGGTCGAAGTCAACAGCGAAACCGACTTTGTCGCCCGCGATGACAGCTTCCTGGGCTTTGTATCCCAGGTTGTTGATCGCGCTTTTGAAACTAAAGAGACCGATGTCGCAACACTAATGGGCGACGGGCTCGAGCAGACCCGTGAAGCGCTGGTACAAAAAATTGGCGAAAACATTGGTGTACGACGCATCGCTTTGACAAATGCGGAAGACGGCGTGGTGGGCGCGTACGTTCATGGCAACAATCGCATCGCTGTATTGGTTGAGTTGCAATCAGGCGATCAGGATTTGGCGCGAGACGTAGCTATGCACGTTGCTGCGGTAAACCCGCAAGTTGTGCAGCCTTCTGACATGCCCGCTGAGCTGGTCGAGAAAGAAAAAGAGATCTACACAGCGCAGGCCCTGGATTCTGGTAAACCCCCGGAAATCGTTGAGAAAATGATTGGTGGTCGAATCAAGAAATACCTGGCGGAAAACAGCCTGGTAGATCAGGCGTTTGTTAAAGACCCCGATACAACGGTTGGCAAGCTGGTAAGCAGTGCCGGCGCAACGGTCGTGTCCTTCTCGCGCTTTGAAGTGGGAGAGGGGATTGAGGTTGAAACGGTGGATTTTGCGGCTGAAGTAGCAGCACAGCTTAAGAGCTGATTTTAGTCAAACGATCAAAACGGGGCTCAGGCCCCGTTTTTTGTATCTGCCAGACAGATTCAACGCCGCTCAGCTCAGTATTTTTAGTAGACTTGCAACCTAAAAGGAGCGTTCATGAATAAAGCTAGCGTCGAAAAAAAGTATAAGCGGATTTTGCTGAAGCTAAGTGGTGAAGCGCTGACGGGGAGTGAGCGTTTCGGTATTGATCCCAAAATACTCGATCAGATGGCTCTCGAGATCGGCCAGTTGGTTGGAATCGGCGTGCAGGTTGGCCTGGTAGTGGGCGGTGGCAACCTGTTTCGCGGAGCAGCTTTGCAAGCAGCGGGACTTGACCGTGTCACGGGCGATCACATGGGCATGTTGGCGACCGTCATGAACGCCCTGGCTTTGCGAGACGCCCTGGAGCGCTCAAACATCGCTACGCAGGTCATGTCGTCGATCCCGATGAGCGGCGTTGTCGATCACTACGATCGCCGCAAAGCGATTCGTGCCCTGTCCAATGGCGATGTGGTCATCTTTTGCGCAGGCACAGGAAATCCCATGTTTACGACGGACTCCGCCGCCTGTCTCAGGGGAATCGAGGTTGAGGCGGAGGTAGTGCTCAAGGCCACCAAAGTGGATGGCGTTTACTCCGCTGATCCCATGAAGGATCCAGACGCAGTTCGCTATGATCGTTTGAGCTACGACGAAGTGCTTGACCGCAAACTCGAGGTGATGGACTTAACCGCCATTTGTCTGTGTCGCGATCACCGCATTCCCCTGCGCGTATTCGAGATGGAAAAGGCGGGAGCTTTACTCAACATCGTCCGCGGAGGCGATGACGGAACGCTGATAGAATAGAACGTTGGTTTTTTGGAGAAGTCATAGTGCTCGATGATATTCGTAAAGACGCCGATTCCCGGATGAAAAACAGCCTGGAAGCGCTTGGCACAAACTTTAATAAAATACGCACTGGCAGAGCTCATCCGAGTTTGCTCGATGGTATCAAGGTCTCGTATTACGGTGCCGACACACCCTTGAGCCAGGTAGCCAATGTCAATGTTGAAGACGCCCGAACGCTCTCTTTAACCGCCTGGGATCGCTCCATGATTCCCGACATTGAGCGCGCCATCATGAAGTCTGATCTTGGACTTAATCCTGCCACAGCCGGTGAGGTCATTCGGATTCCCATGCCTGCTTTGACGGAAGAGACGCGCAAGGGATATATCAAGCAGGCTCGCAGCGAAGCGGAAGCCGCCCGGGTGTCCGTGCGCAACGCGCGCAGAGATGCCATGGGTATGTTAAAGGAGCTTGTAAAGGATAAAGAGATTGGCGAAGACGATGAGCGTCGCGGCCAGGACCAGATTCAAAAGCTCACCGACAGTTTTGTTGCACGCGTTGACGAGATGCTGACGGCAAAAGAAGCGGATCTGCTCGAAATCTGAGCACGCATAGTGGCTAAGAGTGGAGCAATAGCGGCGGTGTCGAAGCCGTCTGAAGTTCAGACGCCGCGACACGTTGCCATCATTATGGATGGCAATAACCGCTGGGCGCGAAAGCGTTCCCTGCCCGGAGTGGCCGGGCACCGGGCGGGTGTCGAGGCGGTGCGCGGCGTAATGCGCGCCTGTCGCGAGCACGGTATCGAGGTTCTCACGCTGTTTGCCTTTAGCTCAGAAAACTGGTCGCGACCTCTCCCGGAGGTGCGTTCTCTGCTGGCATTGTTCTCTCGTTACCTTCGCACGGAAGTAAAGCAGCTGCATGAGGATAATGTTCGTTTGCACTTCATTGGCAAACGCGATCGCTTCAGCGCAGGCTTGCAGCGCCTGATTGGCCATGCCGAAACGGTGACCGCAAATAACACAGCTGCGACGGTAATCATTGCTGTGGATTATGGTGGTCAGTGGGATATTGCCCGAGCGGCGCAGGAGCTTGCCGAGCGTTGCCAGCGTGGTGAGCTGAAAACTGCCGACATTACGCCAGAGTTAATGCAAAACACCTTGTCTCTGGGTGAATTCCCGCGTCCGGATCTGTGTATCAGAACCGGCGGTGACGCGCGCATCAGCAATTTCCTGTTATGGGATTTTGCCTACAGTGAGTTTTATTTTACGCCAGTACTGTGGCCTGACTTTGGAGAGCTGGAGTTTGCTCGGGCTCTGGCGGATTACGGCAAGCGTGAGCGACGCTTTGGCGGTCGCGGAGAGCCTGACGGTATCGTCTCTGGTGGATCTCTGGATGCTTAAGCAGCGAGTTCTGACTGCTGTACCCATGGCAGGCCTCTTTTTGGCTGGCGCCTATTGGCTCCCGGTACCAGCGTTGGCTGCTATTTTCCTGGTTATTATCGCTGTGGGCGCGTGGGAATGGGCACCTATGGCAGGTCTGACCCACCTCCGCTCAAAAATCCTCTACGTTTTGCTGGTTATTGCCTGCGCGGCTGCGCTCTATCGCTACGCCGGTGATGGTCGCGATTTTTCACGGGAGTTGGTGCAACCCGTGCTCGGGCTGAGCTGTCTGTGGTGGTGCTTTGCCTTGCTTTGGGTGAGGTCCTTCCCGGCGAGTGCCGGACTCTGGGATAGCCGCCTGGGCCGATCTTTCCTGGGGATTTTTGTGCTCGTGCCCGCTTGGTTTGCGGCAGTTTATCTATTGAGTATTGAGGCGCGCAGTGCCGTGATGGTGGTGTTCGTGCTTATTGTGGCTGCGGCAGACATCGGGGCGTACTTCACAGGTAAGACCTTTGGACGCCATGCCTTATCTCCGCAAGTGAGTCCGGGTAAGACCTGGGAGGGCTTCTGGGGTGGCGTACTTGCCGTTGCGCTAGTGAGCGGCGCTATCTGGAGCTTGCTCCCCGAACGATTCGATCACCTGAGCCTGGTCGCTACGCTGGTGATAGCACTATTCACCGCCTTCGCCTCGGTGCTCGGTGACCTGACTGTCAGTATGGTAAAGCGAGAGGGGGGGGTAAAAGACTCCGGCAGTATTCTGCCAGGACATGGCGGATTGCTCGACCGGCTGGATAGCCTCTGCGCTGCAGCGCCAACATTTGCGCTGGGTCTTGTCATGGTGGGCTTCTGATGGAGACGGCACATGGTCAGTCGGTTTCTGGCGTGCAGCGGGTTGCCGTTTTGGGCTCTAGCGGTTCCATAGGTGTAAACACGCTTGATGTGCTCGCACGTCATCCCGAACGCTACGAAGTTTTTGCCCTTGCGGCGCGCAGCTCCGTCGATGCTCTTTTCGCACAGTGCCAACAATATCGGCCGCGCTACGCACTCCTTACCGATGACGCGTCAGCAGCAGAACTTGCACGGCGAGTGGCTGCGGATGCGGAGCTAAGTACCGAAGTATTGTCGGGAACATCAGCGCTGGAAGACATTGCGGCGCATGATGATGTGGATATTGTTATGGCCGCGATTGTTGGATCCGCGGGTATGGCCTCGGCCATGGCGGCCGCTCGGGCCGGCAAGCGTCTGTTACTCGCCAATAAGGAAGCATTAGTGACCGCTGGTAGTTTACTGATGCGGGCGGTAGAAGAGGGTGGCGCGACACTACTGCCCGTGGATTCAGAGCACAATGCCATTTTTCAGTGTCTTCCTGTTGATGCTCGCGCGCGGCCTCAGATCGATGGCGTTTCAGGATTGATACTAACTGCTTCGGGCGGCCCTTTTCGTGGCAAAAGTCCGGAGTTCCTCGCGCAGGTCACGCCGGCGCAGGCCTGTGCCCATCCCAATTGGGATATGGGGCGCAAGATATCCGTCGATTCGGCGAGTCTTATGAATAAAGGCCTGGAGCTGGCCGAGGCCTGTTGGTTATTCGGGCTTCCCGAAGATCGTGTCGAGGTGGTGGTGCACCCTCAGAGTATCGTCCATTCACTGGTGCGCTATGACGACGGATCTGTCCTGGCGCAGCTTGGTGAGCCGGATATGCGCACGCCTATCGCCTGCTGCCTGGCATGGCCGCAGCGTATCGACGGTGGGGTGAAGCCTCTGGATTTGTTGGCTGCGGCCAGACTCGATTTTGAACCTCCCGATATGACGTCCTTTCCCTGCTTGCGCATTGCTCGGGAGTGCATTGCCAGTGGTGGTAGTGCCATGGCTGTGTGCAACGCAGCCAATGAGGTTGCGGTAGCGGCATTTCTCGAAGCTCAGATTGGTTTTCTGGATATCGCTGCAGTGATTGAAGCAAGTCTGGCGGCGCTACCGCTCATTGAACCTGAGAGTCTTGCTGAGGTCGAAGATATAGATCGACAGGCGCGTGCCTTTGCGGGCCACTATGTGAGTCGTCAGATGCAGGGTAGCGCTAGCTTGAGCGTAGGAGCAGGACAGGTTTGATCGATATTCTTTACAGCATTGGTATTACCCTTGCGACACTGGCTGTGCTGGTCGCAGTGCACGAGTTTGGGCACTTCTGGGTGGCTCGTCGTTGCGGGGTAAAAGTGCTCCGTTTCTCCATTGGTTTTGGCAAGCCATTTTTGCGTTGGAGCGACTCCCTGGGTACCGAGTACGCCGTGGCCGCTATACCTTTGGGCGGTTACGTCAAAATGCTCGATGAGCGCGAGGGCGATGTTGATCCACAGGAGCTGCATCTTGCTTTTAATCGTAAGCCCGTGTTGTCCAGGATCGCGGTGGTTGTTGCTGGCCCCCTGGCGAATTTTATCCTTGCCCTCGTGGCTTACTGGGGGTTATTCCTGGCCGGCGAGAGTGGTTACGCCCCGGTCATCGGTGAGGTAGAGATCGAATCCGTTGCGGAAGTCGCAGGCTTGGAGCCCGGGCAAGAAATTATTGCCATAGACGGGAGGAAAACACCGACCTGGCAGGCGGTGTCTTTCCGGCTTCTGGAGCGTATCGGTGACACAGGACCCATAGGTTTTTCCGTAAGCTATCCGGACTCAGATGTTGTTTATGAATCCAAGGGCCAGCTGAATCGCTGGTTGGCGGGCGAAGAAGAGCCAAATCTTTTGGCTGGGCTCGGACTAACGCTTTATATGCCGCCTATTGTGCCGTTGTTAGACGAAGTAGTGCCGGATAGCCCGGCAGAGCGCGCGGGCCTGCAGACGGGCGATAAGATCTTATCCACCGATGGCGTGCCCATGGCGCTGTGGGAAGATTGGGTAGACTACGTGCGTGCCCGTCCTGGCCAGAGAATGGCGGTGCTGCTCGAGCGCGATGGCAGGTCTCTCGAGTTGTCTCTTACACCAGAGGAATCCACCACCGCCGAGGGCGAAACCATTGGTCGCGTGGGCGTAGGAGTCCTGTTGCCAGAAATGCCTGAGAGTCAGCGGCGTGAGTTTCAGCGCGGCCCCCTTGAGGCGCTGGCTGCTGGCGCGCAGCGCACCGGTGAAATGGTCGGTTTCACGGTAAACTCCATGGTCAAAATGGTGCAGGGTTTAATCTCACCGAAAAACTTGAGTGGGCCCATCACCATTGCTAAAGTGGCGACCACTTCAGCCAAGTCGGGTCTGGAGTCCTACATCAGTTTTCTAGCGCTGCTTAGTGTGAGCCTTGGCGTATTGAATCTTTTACCCATACCCGTGCTGGATGGCGGCCATTTGCTGTATTACAGCATCGAATTATTGGTGGGTAAGCCGGTACCGGAGCGTGTGCAGATGGTGGGTTACCAGATTGGCTTGCTGTTGGTGGTGAGCCTGATGGTATTCGCGCTTTATAACGATTTTTCGCGCCTGTCCTAGTGCGCACGGGGAGATTAGCCGAGCGTTTAGGCGCATGGCAGATACAACTTTGACAACAGTATTTGACACAGTAGTTTTCCGGAGCGTGGCAGCACTTGTTGTCAGGTCGCTATTTGCCAGAGCGGGTGTTGGTAGCTTGCTTTTGAGCAGCGCGCTGTCCAGCCGCTCCCTTACGCATAACAAAGCTCGTCGCTTACAACGATCAGTGGCTATTCTTGCCTGTGGATTGGCTGCGATGATAGCCCTACCGGTCGCCGCACAGGAACCCGATCCGGCCGCGGCGGGCACGCCCCAGCCCATTAGCGCCCAGGGCTTTGTTGTGTCCGATATCCGCGTTGAGGGACTTCAGCGTATCGCCGCGGGTTCCGTGTTTGCCTCTATGCCCATTGGGGTAGGGGATGTCGCCAATAGCGCCTCTATTCGGAGTGCGGCCCGGTCGTTGTTTGCCACGGGTAACTTTGACGATATTCGCATCGGCCGTGACGGCTCTGTTTTGGTTGTCGTGGTTGCCGAGCGTCCGAGTATTAGCGAGATCACCATCGACGGTAACAAAGCGATTGAGACCGAGGCGCTGCTGGACGGTTTGAAGGGAGCGGGTCTTGCGGTGGGGCAGGTGTTTCAGCGCTCGACTCTGGAGGGCATGCAGTTGGAGCTTCAGCGCCAATACGTGATTCAGGGTCGCTACGATGCCGCTATTGATGCCGAAGTCATTCCTGAGCCCAGAAACCGGGTTGCCATCAGCATCGACGTGGATGAAGGCACTGTCGCTGCCATCAAGCACGTTAACGTCGTGGGTAATAAAGTTTACTCGGACGAAGAGCTCAAGGATTTCTTCGAGCTTAAGACGACGGGATTGCTGTCGTTTTTCACTAACGATGACAAGTATTCCCGCGAGAAGCTCACGGGCGATTTGGAAAAACTGACATCCTATTATATGGATCGTGGCTACCTGCAGTTCGAAATCGATTCCACTCAGGTCTCGGTCTCCCCGAACAAAGAAGAGGTCTACATCACAGCGAATGTGAGCGAGGGAGAGAAGTTCACCATCAGCGAGGTAGACCTATCCGGGGACCTGGTGTTACCTGAGGCTGATCTTCGCCGTTTTGTTCTTGTGCGCGACGGGCAAACTTTCTCCCAGCAATTGGTGACGTCTACGGAAGACTACCTCACGCGTCGATTGGGCAATGAAGGCTACAACTTTGCCAAAGTGACGGGCATCCCCGAGATGAACGAAGACGACAATACGGTGGCTCTCAAGTTCTTCGTAGATCCCGGAAAGAGAACCTACGTTCGTCGAATCAGCTTTAAAGGTAACACCCGAACCGCTGATGATGTTCTCCGTCGGGAAATGCGTCAGATGGAAAGTGCGCCGGCGTCTGCTGCAGCCATCGAGCAGTCCAGGATACGTTTGCAACGATTGGGCTTCTTTAGCAAGGCCGAGGTAGAAACACCGGAGGTGCCGGGCCACGACGACCTCATCGACGTTGAGTTTACCGTCGAGGAGCAGACCTCCGGAAGTATTGGCGCAAGTCTGGGTTTCGCGCAGCAGGCGGGCCTCATTTTGAGTCTGAATTTGCAGCAGAATAACTTTCTGGGTACCGGC
Source organism: Congregibacter sp. (assembly GCF_965662665.1). Taxonomy (NCBI): domain Bacteria; kingdom Pseudomonadati; phylum Pseudomonadota; class Gammaproteobacteria; order Cellvibrionales; family Halieaceae; genus Congregibacter; species Congregibacter sp. Next base: position 28,120 of record NZ_CBFIIF010000004.1, read on the forward strand.
AAGCGTGTGGGTATTAATCTGTCATCGTCCCAGTTCCAGGATCTTTACAACTTTAGCTACACGAACCCGTACTTTACCGAGGACGGCGTGAGTCGCGGTTTTAATATTTTCTTCAGATCTACCGACCTTGCTGAAGTTAACGTTGCGAGTTATACGACGGATACCTGGGGTGGTGCGATCAACTTCGGATACCCCATTAAGGAAACAGCGCGACTCGGCTTCAGTTTCGGTTTGTCAAAGACGGACATCACGGCGGGTAGATTTGCCGTGCAGGAAATTAAAGCCAGTCCCCGGCTTTTACAGGGCGTGGAGAGTTTCTATGAGAGCACGCAGCTAAACGACGGGAGTTTTGGTGCACCGGAAGTGATTCAGCCTCTGGAAGACTTACCGCTTAGCGCGCTGACTATTCCGCCGGAGCTGGGCTTTCTCGACGAGAATGGTGATTCGTATCTGAACTGGACGGTTACCAGTAGTTGGAGTCAGTCCACCCTGAACCGAGGGCAGATGGCGACGCGGGGAGCGGCGCAGTCGGTTGCTCTGGAAGTTTCCATGCCGGGTTCGGATCTGGAGTTTTACAAGCTCACCTACCGCGGCGAAGTTTTCTATCCCATTAAGAACGACTGGATTTTGCATTTCCGGTCGGAGCTGGGCTATGGCGATGGCTACGGCAAGACCACGGAACTGCCTTTCTATGAGCACTTTTTTGCCGGGGGCTTTGGTTCCGTTCGCGGTTTTGAAGTGAACACGCTTGGTCCACGCAGTACACCGCCGAGCATCTACACGGTGGATCAACCGACAACGGGTATTGACGAGAATGGCAATCCCACAGAAATTGGTGGTCCCGATGGCCGGCAGTTTGGTTATCAGCTGAATCCCGAAACAGGAAAACTGGACTTTGAGACTTTCCAACAGCAGCGACGCGCTGCACCATTTGGAGGTAATGTTCTGGTAGAGGGTAGTGCAGAACTCCTGTTCCCCCTACCATTCCTTAAGGATCGAAGTCGGGTCCGTTCGGCATTTTTTGTCGATGTAGGTAACGTTTTTAACAATCGCTGCGGCGTAAATCAGCCTAATTGTTTTGATTTCGATGCAGCGGAGCTGCGCTATTCTGCAGGTGTAGGTGTGACTTGGCTGAGTGGCTTTGGTCCGCTCACTTTCGCGGTTGCGAAGCCTTTGAATGCGTCGGAAATCGATCGTGAAGAAGTGTTCCAGTTCACTCTGGGACAGAGCTTCTAGTTTTGTTGCTAGTTTTTTAGTTTATTGAGTTTTTCTCCAAGGAGTAATTGTTGTGATCAAGAAGTTTATAGCCGTTCTTGCCCTCGGTATTGCGATGGTACCGGCGCTCGCGTCAGCGCAGGGCAAAGTTGCCGTGGTAGACCTTCAGGCGGCCATTTTGCAGTCCGACGCTGCTCAGCAGCGTCTTGACAGTGTGCGGAACGAAGAAGGCTACAAGGCCGATAAAGATGAGTTTGATCGGCTGCGGGAAGAGCTGGACAAGCTGGTGCGAGAGTTTCAGAAAGATGCGGCAGTGATGAGTCAGGAGCAGCAGGTTGCGTCGCGTAAGCGTCTGGCCAGCAAGCAGGCAGATTTGGAGCACGTGGGAGGCAAATTGCAGCAAGCTGAGCAGGCCACGGGTCAGGCCTTATTGCAGGAGATGTCGCCTATGGTTCAGGAAGTGCTGAGCGAACTCATTGCCACAGAAGGCATTGGTTTACTGCTCCAGCGTACCTCGGTCATCCATGCGGATCCGGGTTACAGTATTACCGCTAAAGTCACGGACAAGCTTAATCAGCTTTCTGCTGCTGAATAAGCTCCCCAGCTAACGATGGTAACCCTTGGCGACTTGGCGGCACATTTAGGCTGTGAGCCAGGGTTGGCCGATGCGAGTATTGAGCTTGATGGTATAGCGCCGTTAGGTCGAGCCGGACCTCGGGAGTTGGCCTTTGTGTCCGAAGCCCGTTATTTGGATGCACTGAAGAGTTGTCGGGCCGGCTGCGTCCTTCTTAAGTCTGAATGGCAGGCGGATTGTCCGGTACCCAGTCTTTGTGTGCCGGACCCGTATCTGGCCTACGCTCGCCTATCGAGTCTTTTCGATCTTCTTCCTGCATCCGTTCCCGGCATCCATCCGGGAGCTTTCGTGGATGCCTCTGTCAAACTCCCGGCTTCTGCAAGTGTTGGGCATGGTGCCTGTGTGGAAGCTGATGTCGTGCTCGGCGAGGACGTTGTCATTGGCCCGGGGGTACATGTCGGCCGCGGTGCTCAATTGGGTGCTCGCTGCCGCATTTGGCCCGGGGTTGTGCTCTACCACGGAGTGATCCTGGGTGATGACTGCGTGGTACATGCCAATAGTGTCATTGGAGCAGACGGTTTTGGCTTTGCAAGGCGCGTCGACGGCTGGGAGAAAATCAGCCAGCTAGGTAGTGTTAGCATTGGTGACAGGGTAGATATTGGGGCTGGAGTCACCATAGACCGAGGAGCCTTGGACGATACTTTGATCGCAGATGACGTGATCATCGACGATCAGGTGCATATCGCCCACAATTGTGTCATTGGACGACGAACCGCGATTGCGGGCTGTGTGGGGATGGCTGGGAGCACCGAAGTGGGCGAGGATTGTACATTTGCCGGACAGGTCGGAGTATCCGGGCATCTTAAGATTTGCGACAATGCTCACTTTACAGGGCAGGCTAGGGTGATCGGGGCTATTGATGAGCCCGGCAGCTATTCATCCGGGACGCCACTGGCGCCGACGAAACAGTGGCGCAGGAACGCTGTGCGATTTGGGCAGCTGGATGCCCTTCAGCGTCGCGTCGTAAAGCTAGAGGCCAAGCTGGAAGCGCTGGGTGGGGCAGCTAGCGACGACGAATAACGCTTAATTTTTAAAAAGAGGAATTACGGACTTGAATAATGACTGTCTAATGGACATTTCGGAAATCCGTGAGTACCTCCCCCATCGTTACCCCTTTTTGTTGGTTGATCGCGTTGTGGAGCTTGTTCCCGGTGAGTCGATCGTCGCCTACAAAAATCTCAGCATTAACGAGCCTTTCTTTGACGGACATTTTCCCGGTAACCCGGTTTTTCCTGGCGTGCTTTTGGTGGAAGCCATGGCGCAGGCCGCAGGTGTCCTGGGCTTTAAAACCATGGATAAGACGCCTGCGGACGGTTCTATCTACATGTTCGTGGGAGCGGATAATTTGCGCTTCAAACGCCCCTGCGTTCCCGGTGACCGCGTTTATCTTCATGCGCGTATAGCGGGAGAAAAACGCGGTATATGGAAGTTCGAAGTACATTCCGAGGTCGATGGCGTTCGTTGCGCGTCGGCCACAATCCTCTGTGCTGACCGCCCCGCGTGATTCATCCGCAGGCCATTGTTGAGCCGGGCGCGAAGGTCGCCGAGGGGGTCCATATTGGCCCCTGGTCTTACATTGGTGAGGGGGTAGAGATTGAGCGCGACTGCATCATTGAGTCCCATGTCGTGATCAAAGGGCCCACGCATATTGGAGTGGGCACGCATATCTACCAGTTCGCTTCCGTTGGCGAGGCAACGCCCGATCTCAAATATCGGGACGAGCCCACGCGGCTCACCATTGGCGAGCGCAACACAATTCGCGAGGGTGTCACTATTCATCGTGGCACGGTGCAGGATCGTGGAGAGACGGTGATCGGTAATGATAATCTGATCATGGCCTACGCCCACATTGGGCATGACAGTGTCATTGCCAACAACACGATTTTGGTCAATAACGTTGCGCTGGCCGGTCATGTTTACGTGGGAGACTGGGCGATTCTCAGTGGATACACGCTTGTCCATCAATTCTGTCGCATAGGCCAGCACAGTTTTAGTGGGATGCAGACGGCGATTGGCAAGGACGTCCCTGCTTATGTGACGGTGTCGGGTTCCCCCGCAGAGGCGAAGACCATCAACACTGAGGGTTTACGCCGCCGTGGTTTTTCCGACTCCGCGGTTAGTCAGTTACGTCGGGCGTTCAAGATTCTTTACCGCCAGAATTTGACTCTCGATATCGCTATTCAACGTCTTGAGACGATGCTTAGCGATACTCCTGAAGTTAAGGTTCTCATCGATTCTATTCGCGCTTCCGAGCGCGGCATTGTCCGCTGAAGCCCTGAAAGGTTCCGCCCCAGATTCTCCCGATGATTCAGGCGATACCCTGCGTATCGCTATGGTGGCCGGTGAAAGCTCCGGCGACCTTCTGGGTAGCCGCGTGATTCGCTCCCTTCGTGCACAATTTCCTGATAAGGAATTGCTGTTTGAAGGTATCGGAGGTGAGGCAATGGGCGCTGAGGGCTTCCAAAGCTTGTACCCCATGGAGCGTCTGGCAGTGTGGGGATTGATTGAGCCCCTTGGTCGTTTGCCGGAGCTCCTGCGAATACGCAGTGACTTGTTCCAGCGCTGGAGCGATTCTCCTCCCGCATTTTTTTTGGGGATTGACGCGCCGGACTTCAATCTCGCTTTGGCGCGGCGTTTGCGAAAGACCGGCCTCAAAACGGCGCAATTGGTAAGCCCCACGGTATGGGCATGGCGGCAGGGTCGCGTGCACACGGTCGCAAAGTCTGTAGACAGCTTGCTTTGCCTGTTTCCCTTCGAGCCTCCGCTTTACAAGGACCTGTCGCTGTCGACGTCGTTTGTAGGACATCCGCTACTGGCCGAGCTCGAGGATGTTCCCAGCAAAGAATCAGTGCGGAGAGAGCTCGGCATTGATCCCGACGTTCCCGTCATTGCCTTGCTGCCCGGAAGTCGCGGAAGTGAGGTTGCGCAGTTAGGGCGATGCCTTATTGAAGCGGGTCGTTTGTTGCGTTCCCGCGACGAAAGACGGCAGCTCCTTATGCCGGCCGCAAATCCTGAACGACTCGAGCAGTGTCGCGAGCTCTTGCGAGAAGCCTCTGCAGAATCAGAAATACGCCTGCTGGACGGTAAGTCCCGCGACGCGATGCTCGCAGCGGACGTCGTGGTGTTGGCCTCCGGGACGGCGACTCTTGAGGCGATGCTTCTTCAGCGTCCCATGGTTATAGCCTATCGGGTGGCGAAAACCTCCTGGGCGTTGATGTCGCGTTTGGCAGTTACCTCCTTTGTGGGCCTGCCTAACATTTTTGCGGGTGGTCCCGTGGTCCCCGAACTTTTGCAGGATGCCTTATCGCCCTCAGCACTTGCTCTGGAGGCTGAGATTCTGTTGGCTAACGGGGATGATCAAATCAAAGCCCTGGAGCCATCTATCAAGACCCTGGAGCGCAGCTTTGATTCGGCGGTGGGGGTTGCCTTGGGCGAGCTGTTAGAGTCGGGAGATGTCCTTTAGTGAAACTTGATGATTGGGAGCTTGCCGTTGCCGGATTGCCGGCAGATGCCTGTATCGTCGGCGTGGATGAAGTCGGTCGCGGCCCCTTGGCAGGGGATGTCGTTGCCGCAGCGGCGGTTCTTGATAGCAATGACCTCATAGAAGGACTAGCCGATTCAAAAAAGCTCACCGCCAAGCGTCGAGAAGCGCTGTCAGAGCAGTTGTACCTGCGTGCACGGGGCGTTGCTTTGGGTCGAGCCACCCCCGGGGAGATTGATGAGCTCAATATTCTCCAGGCCAGTCTCTTGGCAATGGCGCGCGCGGTAGACGCGCTAGGGTTGACGCCGGACCTCGTCTTGGTCGATGGGCGACAGCTTCCGCGCTGGGGCTACCGGAGCATCGCCGTTATCAAAGGAGATTCGCGAGTGCCCGAGATAGCTGCGGCCTCTATCATTGCGAAAGTCGCTCGAGATCAATACATGTGTGAGCAGCATGAGCGTTGGCCTATGTATGGTTTTGACGCTCACAAAGGTTATCCCACCGCCGCGCATTTGGCCGCGCTTCGCGATCATGGGGTAACTCCGCTGCATCGCCGCAGCTTTGCGCCGGTGCGCGCTGTTATAGGAGGAAATTAAAGCTTGTCCGACTTTGTTCATCTACGGGTGCACAGTGAATATTCACTGACAGACGGCCTGGTAAGAATTAAGGCTCTTGCAGCACGGGTCGCAGAGTTTGCTATGCCCGCAGTGGGTGTCACCGATGTCTGCAATTTTTACGGCCTCATCAAGTTTCATAAAGCGGCGGTTAGCGCCGGTATCAAGCCTATATTCGGCGCCGATGTCTGGGTGGCGGATTCGCTAAAGAGCGACGACGCCCACCCGCTGTGTCTGCTGGTGATGAACTCTACCGGTTATCTCAATCTTACCCGTCTGCTATCCAGAGCCTATCGTGAGGGGCAGACTCATGAAGGTCCTCGGGTGCTTTGGGAGTGGCTAAGCGAGGGCGGAGAAGGACTTCTGGCGCTTTCCTGCGGTGCTGCAGGTGAAGTGGGGCAGGCGCTGGTCAATGAAAAAACCGCATTGGCAAAAGAGCGAATGGAGCGCTGTCTTGAGGTGTTTCCCGGCCGTTTCTATCTGGAGCTACATCGCACGGGTCGCGACGGCGATGAGGAACATGTGCACGCTGCCCTGGATCTTGCGGCGCAGTACGCCTGCCCCGTGGTCGCGACCAATGACGTTCGTTTCCTTCATAGCAGTGAATTTGAAGCTCACGAGGCCCGGGTTTGTATTGCCGAAAGCCGGGTGCTCGATGACCCTCGTCGTCAACGACGCTACAGCGAAGAGCAGTACCTCCGTTCTGCCGATGAGATGCGGGAATTGTTTGCGGACGTTCCTGAGGCAATTGAGAATACCGTAGCGATAGCAAAACGCTGCTCTATGGAGATGGAGCTTGGGCGAGTGTGTTTGCCCGACTTCCCCGTGCCCGAAGGTATGACCATGGATACCTTCTTCCGCGAGCTTTCGCATCGTGGCCTTGATGAGCGTCTCGTGACCCTGCAGATCCACAGTCGCGAGAACGCGCAGCAGCTCGAAAAAGACTATCGCGCGCGCCTGGATTTTGAACTCGACACCATCATTGATATGGGCTTTCCCGGCTACTTCCTCATCGTGATGGATTTTATTCGCTGGGCGAAGGAGCGGGGCATTCCCGTGGGGCCGGGGCGGGGCTCCGGTGCGGGCTCTCTGGTGGCTTACTCCCTGTCCATCACCGATCTTGACCCCATGGAGTACGAGCTGCTCTTTGAGCGATTTTTGAATCCCGAGCGGGTGTCCATGCCCGACTTCGACGTTGATTTTTGTATGGAGCGTCGGGATGAGGTGATCGATTATGTTGCAGAGACTTATGGTCGCGAGGCCGTTTCCCAGATCATTACCTTCGGTACCTTGGCGGCCAAGGCGGTGGTGCGTGACGTGGCCCGGGTGCAGGGCAAGTCTTATGGTCTGGGCGACAGGCTGTCAAAAATGATTCCCTTTGAAGTGGGGATGACCCTGGAGAAAGCCCTGGAGCAGGAGGAGAGTCTGCAGCAGTTTCTCCGGGACGACGGCGAAGCCCAGGAAATCTGGGATATGGCGGTACAGCTCGAAGGTGTTACCCGAAACGTGGGTAAGCACGCGGGTGGTGTTGTTATCGCGCCTTCACAGCTCACGGACTTTTCGGCGTTGTATTGTGACGGCGAGGGCGCTGGCCTCGTTACCCAGTTTGATAAGAATGACGTAGAGGATGCGGGGCTCGTCAAGTTCGACTTTCTGGGCTTGCGCACGCTGACGATCATCGACTGGGCTCAGGGGATGATTAACGAAATCCGCGCCCGGCGCGATGAGCCGCCTCTGGATATCAATCAGATTCCTCTGGATGATGAGGCGTCTTTTGATCTCCTGCGCTCTGCGGAAACCACAGCGGTGTTCCAGCTTGAATCCCGGGGCATGAAAGAGTTGATCGCTCGGCTACGGCCGGACAGTTTTGAGGACATTATTGCGCTGGTCGCGCTTTACCGTCCGGGGCCCCTGCAGTCAGGAATGGTCGATAACTTTATTGATCGAAAGCACGGGCGCGAGAAAGTCTCTTACCCCGATGCGGACTATCAGCACGAACTTCTGCAGCCGGTCCTGGAGCCTACCTACGGGATTATTCTGTATCAGGAACAGGTGATGCAGATTGCTCAGATTCTGGCGGGGTACACCCTGGGCGGAGCCGACCTGTTGCGTCGAGCCATGGGTAAAAAGAAGCCCGAAGAGATGGCCAAGCAGCGCTCTGTATTTGCGGCCGGTGCCGCGGATAAAGGTGTTGACGCAGATTTAGCCACCAAGCTCTTTGACCTGGTGGAGAAATTTGCCGGTTACGGATTTAACAAGTCTCACTCAGCGGCGTACGCCCTGGTGTCTTATCAAACGGCATGGCTGAAGAGCCACTATCCCGCGGCATTTATGGCGGCGGTGATGAGCTCGGAACTCGATAACACCGATAAAATTGTGGTGTTCATCGAAGAGTGCCGTCGCATGGGTCTTACCGTGCGTCTGCCTGATGTCAATGAAGGGCGTTACATGTTCACTGTGAGCGAGGCCGGTGAGATTGTGTATGGCCTCGGCGCTATCAAGGGGCTTGGTGAGGGGCCGGTCTCCGGCTTATTGGAGAGTCGTGAGGAGCAGGGCCCGTTCCGTGACCTTTTCGACTTCTGCGCAAGGACTGACCCGCGAAAACTTAATCGCAAGGCGCTTGAGGCTCTTGTGCGAAGCGGCGCGTTTGATTCGCTGGGTACCGATCGCTGGATACTTCTTGGGGGCATTGATGATGCTCTTCGGGCAGCCGAGCAAAACGCCGCCAATCGCGATGCCGGTATGGTCGACCTCTTTGGCGAAACCGTGCAGGCAAGCCGGGAACAGGGGGACCCCTATGCGGAGCTGAGACATGTTCGGCCCTGGACTGATCGGGAGCGCTTGCAGGGTGAGCGGGACACCTTGGGACTCTATGTGACGGGTCATCCCATCGACAGTTGTGAAGACGAGCTGCGCCGCTTTGCACCGCAGCGACTCGCAGATCTGCGCACCGATAGCCGGGGTAACTGTCGCGTAGCCGGTCTGATACTGAACATGCGGGCGATGAAAAGTGCCCGGGGTGCCATGGCGATTTTTGTGCTGGACGATCGCAGTGCCCGGCTAGAAGCCACCGCCTATTCCGAGGTTTATCAGCAGTATCGCGAGTTGCTGGTAAAGGACCAGATCGTTATTGCCGAGGGGCGTTTATCTCAGGACGATCGCAGTGGCGCATCGGTGTTGCGCGTGTCGGCACTGCACAGCCTCGCAGAGGAGCGCGCACGTCTCGCCTCTGGTCTAACGATTCACGTGGATGCCTCCGAGCTTAATGATCGTTTTCGGGAGTTTCTTCGGAACATCCTGTCTACTGCTCCCGGGGAGTGCCCCGTGCGACTTCGCTATCATCAGGGCCGCCAGAGTGCATCATTGATGCTCGGGCAGCAGTGGCGCGTGTCTCCAAGTGAAGAACTGTTGGAAGAATTGCGCCGGGAACTGGGGGGCGATAGGGTGAAGCTTGCCTTCGATAAGCAGCTTACCGCCTCAGAAGAGTATTGAGTGACACAGGAGCATCAGGAATGAGTAGTGAAGAAAGCATCCAAAGAGACATCGAGGCGGCGGTGTTTCGTCGCCTATTGGAGCATCTGGACAACAATAAGGATGTTCAAAACATCGATTTAATGAACCTCGCGAGTTTTTGCAGAAACTGCTTGTCGAAGTGGTATGCGACTGCTGCCGAGGAGCGTGGTGTGAGCGTCGACTACGAAACGGCCCGTGAGCGGGTGTATGGCATGCCCTACGCCGACTGGAAGAGCCAGTTTCAAAAAGAAGCGAGCCCTGAACAGCTTGCGCAGTTTCAGGCGCAGCAACAATAATTTTTTTGTAGCCCGCAAGCTTTAGCGCCGGTTTGATCGAACAAAAACAATAAAAGTCAAAAAATAAGAAAGGAGAATACTATGAGTGTTTTTACGCGCCTTCGCGCGCTGATGGGAGCCCTGATTCTTGCGAGTGTCGCTGGCACCAGCCAGGCGGCGGATACCCCCAATATTCTCGTCATTTGGGGAGATGACATCGGTATTACCAATATCAGCGCCTATGGCGATGGAATTATGGGTTACCGCACCCCCAACATCGATCGCATAGCGGAGGAGGGTGTGCGATTTACTGACTACTACGGTGACCAGAGCTGCACGGCAGGACGTTCGAGCTTTATCACCGGGCAGTCACCCTTGCGTACGGGCTTGTCAAAAGTTGGGCAGCCGGGCGCTGAGCTCGGCCTTCAGGATCGCGATATCACCCTTGCCGAAGTGCTTAAAACCAAGGGTTATGCCACAGGCCAGTTTGGCAAAAACCATCTCGGCGACAAGGATGAGTTCCTGCCCACCGAACATGGCTTTGATGAGTTTTTCGGCAACCTCTATCACCTAAATGCCGAAGAAGAACCAGAAGATGAAGACTATCCCAAGGAAGCCTGGTTTCAGCAGCGCTTCAGTCCCCGCGGTGTGATTCGCTCTTACGCGGATGGGCGTATCGAAGACACCGGCCCGCTTACCCGTAAGCGTATGGAAACGGCCGATGAAGAGTTTGTGGATGCGGCGCGTGCGTTCATCGACCGAAGCGTCGCTGATGACAAGCCGTTTTTTGTTTGGGTAAACACTACCGGCATGCACTTTCGGACTCATCGCGCAGATAAGCACAAGGGCAAGTCCGGGCAGGGCTTTTACAATGATGTGATGGTGGCTCACGACGAACTGGTTGGTTCTCTGCTGGATCAGCTCGACAGTCTCGATATCGCAGAAAACACTATCGTCATGTACTCCACGGACAACGGCGTTCATTACAATACCTGGCCCGATGCAGGGATAACGCCGTTTCGCAGCGAAAAAAATTCTAACTGGGAAGGCGCTTATCGCGTCCCTGCCATGGTTCGCTGGCCCGCAGAGATTCCGCCCGGGCGGGTCTCCACAGAGATCATGTCGCATCTGGATTGGATGCCGACTCTCGCGGCGGCGGCGGGTGAGCCTGAACTCAAGCAGGAGCTCCTGGAAGGAACGCGGATCGGTAACAAGTCGGCGACCCTCCATCTGGATGGCTACAACTTTTTGCCCTATTTGACGGGCGAGGCTGAACAAGGCCCTCGAAAGAGCTTTATCTACATCAATGATATCGGTGCCCCGGTTGCTGTTCGCTTTGGCGGCTGGAAGTCTGTTTACGCTGAGAATCGTGCCAAGACATTAGCGCTCTGGGCGGAACCGTTTGTCACACTGAGATTGCCAAAGCTATTCCATCTTCGCAGAGACCCCTTCGAGCGTGCGGATCATAATTCCAATACCTATTGGGATTGGTACGTAGATAAGGCTGCGCAGATGTATATGGGTGGCGCTGTTATGCAGCAGTTTCTCATGACCTTTGAGAAGTATCCGCCTAGTCAGCGACCCGACTCCTGGTCTATCGACAAACTAACGGACGCTTATCTCAAGTTCGAAGAGTGAGGCTCTTTGGACGAGCGAGGAGAAGATAAGATAAAGCCAGATAGAAAGCCGCGCCATCCGGCGCGGTTTCTCAGGGTGCGTCTGTATAGGTAGAGCTAGAGGTCTCAATGACAGGAGTGGTACTCCCTCCTGGCCAATAACGCTGACGTGCAACGCGCATTGCCTTGGCCACGTCTTCTCCTATCAGGTAAAGCGATGGGACCAGAAGGAGGGTAACGAACAGCGCGAACAAAACGCCGAAGGACAGGGACAGCACTGCAGGTTTTAGGAACTGCGCGTTCGTACTGCGCTCCGCCATGATGGGTATCAGGCCCACGAAGGTTGTTACCGTCGTTAGCAGGATCGGTCTGAAACGATTGATTCCGGCTTCTATGACAGCCTCAAAGGTGTCTTTGCCTTGCTCTCGCAATCGCCCGATGTAGTCCACCAGTACAAGGTTGTCGTTGACCACAACGCCAGCGGCAGCGCCAATCCCAAAGTACGAGAATAGGGCCAACGGCGTCGCGAAGATCAGGTGTCCGAAGATGGCGCCCATAAAGCCAAACGGTATCGCGGTCATAATCAATAGTGGCAGCCAATAAGAGCCAAACGCGATGGCGATCAGAGCGTACATCGCAAAGAGCGCGATGGAGTAGAGCGCTACGATTTCATTGATGAATTGGTCTTCTTCTTCCTGCGATCCCCCTTTGAGGATGACGAGTCCGGGGTGTCGGGCCTGAAAGTCATCGAGATAGGTTTCTTCGATGTCGCGCTTGATGTCACTGATGAGGTCTTGTTCCAGGTCGGCTCGGACATAGACCACACGGTTGCCATCCCGACGCTGGATGCGCTGTACGCCGCCCTGTAGCTCCACATCCGCGATTGCGAAGAGCGGTACTTCCCGACCATCCGCCGTGCGGACTCGAAAGCTACTGAGGCTCGAAAGCGTTCGTCTGGCTTCGGTGGGGTAGCGGACCATGACTTTCACGTCCCCATTGGCCCGGGGAAGGCGTTGAACCTCCTCTCCAAAGTAGGCCTGGCGTACCTGGCGCGAGACATCTGCAAGGCGAATACCGAGAGTTTCAGCTCCCGGTTTAAGGCTCAATACGATCTCGTCAGTCTCGCCCTGTTGGCTGTCACGGACATCCAGTACACCGTTGTAGCTGCTGATTTTTGCCTGTAACTCTTTTGATGCCGCGGTGAGCGCCTCGCCGTCACGGTGTCGGAGCAGGTAGGTAATATCCGCACCGTTGTCATTAAGCGTGTAGTTCACCTGAATCTCGTCGGCATCGGGAATGTCGCCCACCAGGGTTCTCAAGCGCTCGGCGGTTTCTCGCGCCGAGAGGTCACGAACTTCCGGTGGCGCCAGCTTTACGATAGCGATGACACTGTCGCGACGCGAACGGGTGTACCAGCCCTCGATCAACTGCCCTGTGCCTTCGCCAGTTGCCCGTGCGGCCGCATCAACTTCATCGACCAATGTCCGCTCGGCTGTCTGGAGTTGATCAAGAACGCTCAGGGCGCGATCGTAAGAAGTGCCCGGCGGAAGCTTCACGTCTACGACGATTTGCGAGCTCTCAATCTGGGGCATGAAGTAGAACTTGACCCAGCCAGTGCTGAACAAGCCGATGGCGATCACAAATGCGCCGACGAATGCACTGGTGGTGAGGTAGCGACGCTCGGCTGCCCAGCGCAGGATGGGTTGATAAATACGTTTTGCAAAGCCCGAGATACTGTGTTCGATGCGCTGCTGCCGCAGGGCCAGGCCTTTTAGGTCCTTTCGATGAGATAGGTCGCGCAGATGTGAGGGCAGTATCAGGAATGCTTCGATAAGCGATATGGTGAGCGCCGCCGTGATTACAATCGATAGTTGGCGTGTGACCTGAGCGGCTTCGCCAGACACAAAGAGCCATGGCGCAAAGGCGATCATGGTGGTGAGTACTGCAAAGATGACTGGTCGTGATACGGCAAAGGCGCCTTTTACTGCAGCTTCGCTGCCCCCACCCATTTCGTGGGCGTGATGGTGGATGCTCTCACCCACGACAATCGCGTCATCGACGACGATCCCCAGTACCAGCAAGAACGCGAAGGTCGACATGATGTTAAGGGATACATCGTTCACAGGAAGTATCGCGAAGGTGCCTACAAAGGCGACGCCAATACCGGCGGTAACCCAAAGTGCAACCCGGGGGCGCAAGGACAAAATTAAAACCAAAAATACCAGCGCGAGCCCCAAATAGGATGACTTTCCAATGAGTTCCATACGCTCGCTGTAAATGTCCGCAGTATCAAACCACATGGAGAGTTCAATGCCTTCGGGTAAAGTCGCCCGGCGTTCTTTCATCCATGCACGTACGGCTTGACTAGCTTTAACAACCTGCATGTTGTCAGAGCTCTGCACCTGCAAAAGCACCGCTGGCTGACCGTTCATGGTTGCGAGGATTTCATTGTCCTCAAAGCCGTCTACGACTCGTGCCACATCACCGACGCGAATGGTGCCGCCGTCAGCGCTTTGGCGGATGATAATTTGCGAAAAATCCTGTTCGGTATCGGCGAGGTTTCGTGCGCGAATCTGCACATCGCCTGTTGATGTTCGTACCTGTCCGGATGACAGGTTAATGGAGCTTGCTCGAATAGCGTCGGCGACCTCGGCGAAAGAGAGAGCGTACTGACGGAGGCTGGCTTCCGAGAGCTCTATGGTGACTTCCTCTCGTCGGGTACCGAATAGCTCAATAGTTGATACCCAGGGTAGAGCTGCGACTTCTCTGCGTAAGTCCTCCGAGAGCCGGGTGAGTTCCCGTTCGCTAACGTCGCCGTGAACGGCTACGCGGAGCATCTCCTGTTTAAACTGGCTTCGACGCACTCTGGGGTTTTCAATGTCTCGCGGTAGCGAGGTAACCGAGTCCACCGCATTCTTTACATCATTGAGAAAGCCGTTGATATCCACGCCGGGAAATGTGGTGACCGTGATTTCGGCCATGCTCTCCACGGCTGTGGAGTAGATGTGGTTGATTTGATCAAGGTCCTTGAGTCGGTCCTCAATGCGCGAAACAATTTGCTCTTCGACTTCCTGGGGCGCTGCCCCGGGCCAGATAACCTCAATGCTTGCCTGATAGGGTTTTACCTGTGGGAATGCCTCGCGCTCCATGGCAAAGAAGCCCATTATTCCGGCTAGCAAAATACCGACCATCAAGAGATTGGAGGCTACGGGGTTGTTTACCCACCAGGATATAAGTCGTTCCATGATCAGTCTTCCCGCGCCGCAAACTGACGTTCATCGATGGTGGATAAGGCCATGCCCGAAATGGGGTTGCGCAGAGCGGACACGATTAGCCGCTCTCCCGGCCGCAGGCCTCGACTGATGATTGCGTGTTCGGAGGTGGCATGGGCGACATCGGCGGTGCGGATATCCAGCAGTCCGCTTGAATCCACTACAAACAGCTGGTTTCCAGGGCGCAGTCCCTTGCTGGGTATGCGCACGGTGTTTTCTAAACGACGGCCCATAACTTCGGCTTCGACAAACAGGCCGACGGCCAGGGGCATCCCCTGTGGGGAGCGTCCAAGACCGTAGGGGTCCTCGACTTCAGCTGTGGCGTAGATCAAGCGGGTGCTGGGATCCACGGCTGCATCAATGCGCACCAATTGCCCCGTCCACTGCTGCTTTGCGCCGGCGACCTCGGCGGAAAATTCTACTGTAGGGGCTGCGCCAGGCTCGGCGGCAAAGCCTATGGGTAAACCCAGTGATGATAGTTGACGGTTATTGAGGGGAAGTCGAACCTGTACGCGATCAGTAGAAAAAACCTCCGCCAGTGTAGAGCCTATGTTTATCACCTCGCCAATATGCACATTGGTGCGCGCTACGCGGCCCTCGAAGGGTAATCGCACATGGGTGCGCTCAAGGTTGAGTTTGGCAAGTTCCAGAGCAGCTAAAGCGGCTTCGCGACTCGCCTTGGCTTCGGCAATTTGCGGTTCTTTCAGGGACAGGCTCGAGGCATTGGGTACATCACGTAATTGCTTGCGGGCCACGTCTGCATCCGCCAGCGCCTGCTCGACAGAGAGGTTTGCGGCGGCGACAGCGGCTTCGGCCTGGCGAAGCGCCAAACGGTAATCTCCATCATCGATTTCTAAAAGTACCGTGTCGGGATCAAAACGGCCGCCCTCGACGTACTCAGGTGATACAGATATCACCCTGCCGCTCACCTGTGCCGTGAGATTGATCATGGTGCGGGCGCGAACTTCGCCCTGGGTTTGTACGTTCAGTACTGCGTCGCTTCTTTCCGCGAGATGGGTGTACACCGTGACGGGGCGGGGAGGGGCTTCGTCAGTCTCTGGTTCAGGGGCAGTCGCCTTGAGAAGCAAAACCGCGCCAACAGCGACACCCAGTACCAAAACCGGACCGCTTAATTTCAGCAACTTTGCCCGCATTATTTTCCCCTGATTTAGTTCGTCAATTAACGTGTTGCAGTATCTTTTCGAGGCTCATTGTTAGCAATGCGGTCTGTCGCTTCACCCCATCACTTTGCCGCAAGCGCCTGGAATTACGCTCTTTATATTAATTTCATAATGAAATAAAATTTCAAAAAGCTACTATTGTTCGCTGTTTTGCCCATTAAACGCGCTTCTGCTCGGCTGTATCTGGGCCGTTAACTTCTTGAAAAATAGCGGGAATATAGGATTTTTGACTTTGATGAGAATTTTGGACTGATTGTTGCAGAGTCATCTGCGATGTTCTTTCCGGCGTGGCTGTTTTACCGGTCGAGGACTACTCCTGTCTCCGGCAGCTGCTTGGCGACAGATTTGTGCCACAGACTGATCATCGAAGGCACTAGAACAATAAAAGGAGTGACCGCATGGCAAAACCCCTGAGTGGCGTGAGAGTTCTTGATCTCACCCACATGCTATCCGGACCCTACGGAGCGATGATCCTCGCCGACCTCGGTGCGGACACGATTAAGGTTGAGCCTCTCAAAGGCGAGGGAACGCGCAAGTTGCTGGCGAACGACCCCAACAACTCTCTAAATGGGCAAGGTGCTTACTTCGTTACGTTGAACCGAAACAAACAAAGCGTTGCGCTGGATCTGAAGTCGGACGAGGGATTGGCGGTTTTCTACGACCTGGTTCGCAACAGCGATATTGTTATCGAAAACTTCAGCGCTGGCGTAGCCGCAAAGCTCAGGATAGATTTTGCGCATCTTAAAGATGTGAATCCCAAAATCATCACCTGCTCAATTTCCGGCTTCGGCTCTGCAGGACCCAATTATCAGCGTCCGGCCTTCGATCAAGTGGTTCAGGCGATTGGCGGTGGAATGTCCATTACTGGCCACGATAGCGGCCAGCCCACACGTGCCGGCATTCCCATTGGCGACCTTGGGGGTGGCATGTTTGGAGTGATGGGCGTGCTGGCGGCGCTCTACGAGAGGGAGCGAAGCGGACTTGGGCAACACGTTGATATTTCGATGTTGGACTGCCAGATTTCCATGCTCAATTACATGGCTACCATGCACTTCCTTTCGGGAGAAGTTCCCCATCCTATCGGTAACAGCCATTTTGTTCACGTGCCCTATAACAGCTATCCCACGGTCGATGGTCACATCATCATTGCGGTGATCTTCGATAGTTTCTGGGACAACCTCATGGACGTTATCGATGAGCCTTTGTTTCGCGAGGAAAAATATCGCACACAGCCCGCGCGGCTCGCGGATAAAGAGTTTATCGATAAGCGCCTGGGTGAAATTCTTAGCACCCAGAGTTCAGAGTACTGGCTCGCCAAACTCACGGAAAAACGTATTCCCTGTGCTCGGGTGAACACCCTCGATGAAGCCCTTGCGGATGAACAGGTCCTGTCACGCAATATGGTGGTTGAACTTACTCATCCCGAAGGAGGAAGCACGCGAGGTCCGGGTAACCCCATCAAGCTGTCCCGAACAGACGAAGAGAGCTTTTCGCCAGCGCCCTTGCTTGGACAGCATACCGAGGTCGTGCTTCGTGATGTGCTGGGGTATAGCAATGGGCAGCTCGAGAGTCTGAGAGCAGCAGGAGCCGTCGCGTGAACGACAAGGTGATTATCAACGAAGTGGGGCCCCGGGACGGGCTGCAAAGCCAGGACGGATCCTTGAGTCTGGAGCAGCGCTTTGCATTTGTAGAGGCGATCCTGAAGGCTAGTATCAGCCACGTTGAGATGGGCAGTTTTGTATCTCCCAAAGCAGTGCCGCAGATGGCCGGCACTGGAGACCTCGCGCGCCAGCTTGGGAGTCGCGACGGCGTAGAGCTCAGCGCTCTCGTCCCAAACATGAAAGGCTATGAACTGGCCTGCGATGCCGGCGTGAATACCGTCGCGGTGGTTGTTTCTTCTACCGAAACTATGAACAAGAAGAATATCAACCTGAGTATGGACGAAACTATGGCGGTCTCGCGAGCTGTTATCGAGCGTGGCCGCCGTGAAGGAGTTCGGGTCCTTGCTTATCTGGCGGTTGCTTTTGAATGTCCTTTTGAAGGCGCCGTGGATCCCGGTTATGTACGCGCTCTTGCCGCACAATTGCTCGACGCCGGGGCTTCTGAGTTAGTCATTGCGGACACCATCGGTGCGGCGAACCCCCTGCAGGTTAAGCATTTGATGAGCGCCCTGGCGCAAGAGCATGGCGCGCAAAAGCTGGCCTGCCACTTCCACGATACCCGGGCACTCGGTTTAGCAAATGTTTATGCCGCTCTGGAAAGCGGCGTGCGACGCTTTGATTCCTCCGTAGGTGGTCTCGGTGGCTGTCCCTTTGCGCCGGGCGCAAAAGGAAACGTCGCCACGGAAGATGTGGTCATGCTGTGTGAGCAGATGGGCTGCGAGACGGGAGTCGATATGCAGGCTTTGCTGATGGTCGTGGATTTGGTGAGTGAGATGCTGGGTAGGCCGCAGGGCGGACGAGCGCACTACTGGCTGAGTCGTAACGCAGCTTAATAAACCGTATTGCGTTGGCCTGTAGCCGCGCTCTAACAAAGAGAAGGACGAGGAATGAGTTACCGATTAGGTGTAGATGTAGGCGGTACTTTCACGGATTTTCTTCTGCTCAATGAAGAAAGTGGTGCGACCTTTACTGCAAAGGTCCCCTCCACGCCAGAGGATTCGTCCATCGGTGTGCTAAATGGTATCGCACGAATTTGCGATGAGTCCGGTGTGAGTCCCAGTGACATCGAGCTGGTTATGCATGGCACTACCGTGGCTACTAACGCCGTGCTCACGGGTCGGGGAGCGCGCGTTGGACTTGTTACCACCGCTGGCTTCGAAGACACCCTGCAAGTCGCTCGTTCCTATTGCCCGGGTGGTCTGGGTGGTTGGGTCAGCTTTGTTAAGAGTCCTTTACTCGCGCCCCTGGAGCTCACCATCGGTGCAGTGGGTCGCATCGGCGCGGATGGCGAGATTGTTGAGCCGATCGATGAGGAGTCGCTGCGACGAGATCTTCAGGTTTTGCGTGATCGCGGAGAGGTTGAGGCTCTGACAATCTGTTTGATCAACGCCTATATAAATTCGGAGCACGAGCGGCAGGTCGCTGCCATCGCTGCGGAGATCTTTGCGGATACCCCTATTTCGGTCTCCAGCGATGTCGTTCCAGAAATGCAGGAGTACGAGCGAACAGAGACTACTGTTGTGAATTCCTACGTGCGACCCGAGGTGGCTCGCTACGTTAACAATCTGCAGGCTGCCCTGGATGAGCGACTGGGTGAGGGATCACAGCTTTCTATTCTGCGATCTGATGGTGGTTTGGCGTCGGCACGTGCGGCGGCTTACTCACCTGTGAACTTGTTGATGAGTGGCCCAGCAGGTGGCGTTGCCGGCGCAATCTACTTTTGTGAACGAGCAGGCTTTCGCGACATTCTCACCTTCGATATGGGCGGGACCTCTACTGACGTAGCGCTTATTCAGGATGCTCGCGCCCGCGTGCGCCGCGAAACCATCGTCGGCGATGTTCGCGTCCGAGCCCCTTCCGTGGATGTCCGCACCGTTGGTGCCGGTGGAGGATCTATTGCCTTTGTTCCCGAGCTCACCAAAGCGCTGCGCGTTGGGCCGGAGTCAGCTGGCGCTGTCCCTGGCCCAGCTTGCTACATGAAGGGCGGCGAAGAGCCCACGGTATGTGACGCTAACGTAGTCCTGGGCTACTTACCGTCTGATGTACAGCTCGGTGGCAAGATGCAGATCAATCGCGACGCCTCAGAAAAGGCGGTGCAGAAGGTTGCTGATGCCATGGGTATCGACCTTATGGAAGCCGCCGAAGGCATTATCAAAATCGTTAATGAGTCGATGTTTGGTGCTCTCCGACTTGTGTCTGTTGAGCAGGGCTATGATCCGCGAGACTTTGCGCTAGTGGGTTTTGGCGGTGCAGGTCCTCTGCATGCTAACGCGCTGGGTATTCTCACGGACGCCTGGCCGGTGATTGTGCCGCCAGGTCCGGGCGTTTTATGTGCTTACGGTGATGCGACGACTCAGGTTCAGGATGAAGCCGCGCGCACCTATCTGACGATGGCTGGTGACTTGAGTGACTCACAGATGCTGACGGATTTGCATGACTTGCGCGATCGCGCAGGCGAGTCGCTCCGAGCTGATGGCATTCCCGATGCTGAGCAGGAGGTCTCCTATCAGGCTGACCTGCGCTATGCGGGGCAAGCGTTTCAGATCACCGTGGACTTCGATGAGCAGGAGCTCATGGATAAAGGCGTGGCACTGCTTACGGAGGCCTTTGACGCCGAACACGAGCAGTTGTTCACGTTCAAGCTGGGCGACGGTCACGAGATATTGATGATCCGAGCGGTCGTGAAAGCAGCGGCTCGCAAGATTTCGGATAAGCAAATGGATGCGAGCGAGAGCTCCCTTGAAGAGTGCAAGATACATGACAGCCGCTTCTACTTTGAGGGTGCCTGGCACCCGGCGCCTATCTACGACCGTGGGCGTCTCCATGAAGGCCTGGATGTCGCTGGCCCCTGTGTTGTGGCGGAAATGGACTCTACTACTGTGGTGCTTCCCGGCTACACGGCAAAAGTAGACGCCATCGGCAATCTTTTGATCAACCCAAGCAATGGAGGCGTCTGATATGCCCGCGATCATCAAAGAGACTAATACCGCGGCACTTCAGAGTGTCGACGTCGATGGCGTGACGGTCGATATTATTGAGAATGCCCTGCGCAACGCTCGCGAAGAAATGGACGCGGTGCTATTTAGAACCGCTATGTCGCCAGGTATCCGAGAGCAGGGTGATTGTTTTCCCATGATCGCTAACCGCGAAGGAAAAATGGTTGTAGGTCAGTTCGGATCCTTCATCGGCCCCTTTCTGGAAGCCTACGACGCGGAGATCGAGGAGGGTGACATCATCCTCACGAATGATCCTTACATGTGTAACGCGGCGGTTTCTCACTTGCCCGATTGGGTGGTTCTTGTGCCTGTATTCAAAGGCGGTCGCCACATAGCCTGGTCGGCTATGTTTGGGCATATGTCTGATAACGGTGGCATGGTCCCAGGGTCAATTCCCATCGAGGCGACCACCATTTACCAGGAAGGCATTCGCATACCGCCTACTAAGCTGTACAAGCGCGGCGAGTTGCAGACCGACCTCCTAGAACTGATTTTGCATAATGTGCGAACCCCGCAGTGGAATCGCTTTGATCTGAATGCCTTGGTGGCAGCGTGCAATACGGCGGCAAAACGCTGTGTGGAGCTGGCGGAGCGCTTCGGCGATGATGTGCTCAAGTCCACCATGGACGTGATGCTCGATCGCAACCATTCTGCAATGAAGCACATTATCGAGATGTTTATCCCGGAAGAGCCCCGGGAATTCGAAGACTATCTTTGCGACGACGGTATGGGCATGGGGCCATATCGGATTAAGTGCCGCATGTGGCGCGAGGGCTCCACAGCCATCTTTGACTTTGACGGCACGGATCCTCAGGCGCAGAGCTCTGTGAACTTCTTCCTCAATGAGGATATGTTCAAGATGTTCTTTGGCTCCTTTACTATCAACGTCGTGGACCCCCAGATTGTCTTCAATGACGGTTTTTATGATCTTGTAGACGTGCGTATTCCTGAAGGCACGCTCTTAAAACCTAAGTTTCCCGCTGCCTTGTCAGGACGGACCCATGCACTGGGACGAATCTTTGATTTGCTAGGCGCGTTACTGGGCATGGGGGCGCCAGAGCAAATGCTCAACGCAGCAGGTTTTTCTGACTCTCCGCACCTTTTTTACTCGGGCTATGACCAGCGCCCAGGTAAGGACGGAGAGTGGTTTCAGTTGTTTCAGATTGGCTTCGGCGGCATACCTGGCCGTCCTGTTGGTGACGGACCAGATGGCCACTCTTTGTGGCCGGGCTTTACCAATGTTCCCAATGAATTCATCGAGTCCTACTTTCCACTGCGCATAGAGCGCTATGAAACCATTTGCGACTCAGGCGGTGCCGGCTTGCATCGCGGTGGTAATGGCCTGTCTGTCGCCTATCGCTTTTTGGCTGATGGTGAGATTGGTATTCACGACGAGCGCTGGCTGACCCATCCCTGGGGTGTCTTGGGCGGAGATACGGGGCAGCGTTCTACCAAGCGTCTGGTTCGGGTCGATGGCAGTGAGCAATGGTTGCCGGCCAAGGTAGAGGGCATAAAGGTTAAGGCAGGAGATCTTTTGTACTTTAACACCTGGGGTGGCGGCGGCTGGGGTGACCCCTTCGCAAGGGACCCCGAGCTGGTTCGTGCGGACGTAGCGAGGCGCTTGGTGAGTGCAGAAGGCGCACAGCGATACGGCGTGGTGATCGCTGCGGATGGCAGCGTTGACACCGATGCCACTGAGTCCCTTCGCCAGCAGCTTCGGTCCGAGCGCAGCGACGATCAACCTCTGTTTAATCGCGGTGGCACCATCGAAGAGATTAAGGCGCGCTGTGAAGAAGAGACGCATCTTCCTCCACCGGTGACTCCGCAGTTTCCTACGGAGCGTCAAGCCTGAGTCATGGCTGATCTCGCCCGTCAATCGCAAGCACTCGGAGCCCGTCCAGCTTTGTTGCTGATCGATATGATCAACGCGTTTACTGATCCCAAGAGTCCTCTCGGGTCAGAAAGCGATGCGGTTGTTGCGGCCTGCGCTGATTTGCAGACAGTGTTTCGCAGTCGTGATTTACCGGTCTGCTTTACCACAGTGGAGTATTCAAACGAATCACAGGCGGCCGTATTTCGCAGACGGCTTCCCGCATTGAATGCTCTCTCTGCGGGCAGCGCGGCGGTAGAGATAGACGACCGGCTTAGCCCTCGGGCTTCAGAGCCGGTTTTTGCGAAGCACTATGCCAGTGCGTTTTTTGCGACGGGTCTTCAGGCGTGGCTGAAAGGTCAGGCAGTGGACTCTTTGGTGGTGGTTGGTTTAACCACGAGCGGCTGCGTAAGAGCATCGGTGGTGGATGGACTGCAACATGACTACGTAGTTTGGGTCGCTGAAGAAGCAGTAGGTGATCGCAACGAAGAAGCTCATGACGCAAACTTGCACGACATGCATGCGAAGTATGCTGAAGTCGTATCAGTGAATGACGTGCGCGATGCGATTGGGGTCGCTTCATGAGCAGCCGCGCGCGCATCTTACTCATTGGCTATCGCAAGTTTAGCGAACTCATTAACTCTGTACTCCCGGATTATAAGGATGAAGCAGAGATCATCATTGTGGAGTCCGTGGCCTCTGGTAGCGTGGACTATCACGCGCTTGTTAAAGAGCATAAGCCGGACGTGGTCGCGAGCGCGGGTTCCAATGCAGCGTTTTTACAACATTCGTTAAAGCTTCCTGTTATTGCCCAGCCTGTTACCGACACTGACATCGTAGATGCAGTGGCCCGGGCTCGACGCATAGGTGATCGGGTGCATGTTTTTACCTACGCGGCGCAGCCAGAATCCGAGGGCAGGCTCTTTACCGCATTACCGGCCTTGCTCGGTGGCGATGGCCTGCGCCACGAAAGTTATGCAACGACCGATGAGGCAGCAGAAAAGCTTCTGGCTATGGCGGCTGCCGGTAGCGCCGATGTCGTAGTCGGACCCAGTTACATTTGCGAACTCGCGACTCGTCGAGGCTTGCCCGCAGTCTTGCTGTATAGCCGGGAGTCTGCTCGAGCGATGCTTGACGAAGCTTTGCGCCAGGCGCGGGTGCGTTCAGCGGAGCTTGAGTCACAACAAGCCCCTGGTCGTTTTGTTATTGATTCCCCGCAGATGTCCCGCGTAGCGGAACTGGCGAGAACCTATGCGCGAGGGAGTGCCGCGGTACTGCTACAGGGGGAGAGCGGAACAGGAAAGGAGCACATAGCCCGCGAGATACATCAGGCCTCCGACTATCGAGATGGTGCGCTCGTCGCCATCAACTGTGGAAGCATTCCCAACGAACTGTTTGAAAGCGAGTTGTTTGGTTACGTCGACGGCGCGTTCACCAGTTCACGGCGAGGTGGTCGCGTAGGGCTTGTGGAGCAGGCTAACGGCGGCGTTCTGTATCTCGATGAAATCGGCGAAATGCCTCTATCGCAGCAGGTAAAGCTTCTTCGCGTGCTTCAGGAGCGAAGCGTGCGTCCCGTAGGCAGCACCCGGGAGTTACTCCTGGATTTCAAGGTAATAGCCGCTACCAACGCCGATCTGCAGGGGGCGGTTGATGCCGGTGCATTTCGAGATGATCTTTATTACCGCCTCAACGTATTTACCTTACGCCTTCCACCGCTTCGTGAGCGACCTGAAGACGTGGCAGCGATTACCAAACACTACCTGGCGGAGTATGGCCAGCATTACGACGTCGACATGGATGTGTCGGCGTTAATGGAAAACTTACTGAAACCGTTCATGCAGTACCGATGGCCGGGGAATGTTAGGGAGCTACAGAACTTTGCCGAGCGTATCGCGGTGAACGCCGCTCACGGTGTTGCGATTGACGAGCTGAGCCTTGAAGAACTGCTCCCCGAACTGCGGGTGGCTCAAGCTTCGACGGGCGTGCCCGCAGGACTCCTAAAGGAACAAGAAGGCCGCGCCATAGCGGAAGCCATGCAGCGGCTAGGTGGCGATAAGGCTGCGGTAAGTAAGGCGTTAGGTATTAGTCCGACCACCTTGTGGCGACGCCTCAAGGAAATGGACTTGAATCAGGATTTCGGCGCCGACGGGGCTGGCAATAAAAAAAGCAAACAATACTCACGAGGGTAGGAGAACGGTAATGCAAAGTATGAAAAAACCGCTAGTGCAGGCGCTTGCAGCAACATTGTTGTTGCCGGCGACGCAATGGGTGATGGCTCAGGGGAACAACCTTGCCATCGAAGAAGTGGTGGTGACGGCGCGAAAGCGTTCTGAGAACCTTCAGGAAGTCCCCATCGCGATTTCTGCTATCGATGAAGATACGATTCAACGTGCAGGGATTCAGCGCGCCGGTGACTACGTGGGACTCATACCCAATGTCACCTTGGTAGACTCTGCGAACGTCGGTGATACGCAGCTGAGTATTCGCGGCATTATTTCTACCCGGGATGCGGAATCGACTTTTGCCTATGTCGTCGATGGTGTTTTAAGCACCAACCCGAACAGCTTCAACGAAGAACTCTTCGATGTTCAGCAGATAGAAGTGCTGAAAGGTCCTCAGGGGGCACTCTATGGTCGTAACGCTGTGGCCGGTGCGATTCTGGTTACCACTAAAGAGCCGACGAACGAATTTGAAGGTCGCGTTGGAGGCACCGTCGGCAATGTCGGTACGCTCCGCGCTAACGCTATGTTCAGCGGACCTATCGTAAAGGATAAGTTGCTGGGTCGTATTGCGGTTAGCACCAGTGAGACGGACGGCTTTTACGAGAACATTTTCACCAACCAGGATGACGTCGTCGATTATCTAGAAGACACCAGTGTTCGTGGCCGCCTCAAGTGGAACGTTACGGACAATCTGACTATGGATTTTCGCGGAGGCTACTCCGATGTGACAGCGGGCGCCATCAACTTTAATGCCGGATTTGCTATTCCCGCATTTGTTGATGCCTTTGGTGCGCCTAACTACAACCAGGACGTTAATGACGTGGATTTCCGCTTCATCTTCAACACGCCCGGCGAGAATGAGCAGACCACCACGGACTTCGCTATCAAGCTTGATTGGGCTTTGGACTTCGCGGATTTGGTAGCGAACGTTGCTTACAGTGACTTATCCGAGTCTTTGCTGTCTGATGGTACCGCCGCGACTTTCTATGGTTATGAGCTGACACCATCCTGTCAGGCAGGGCGTGGCGAGTTAAACAGCTTTACGCGGCCTGATCTGTTCGGCGAGCCCTTCAATCCCTTTGGTGTTCTGCCCCCGGGCGCAGACTCTCAGGGAGTTTATGGTCCTTACAATCCTCTGACCTGTGACGGCTATCAATACCAGGAGCGAAATCAGGAAGACATCAGTATTGATGCTCGTCTGGTAGGCCCTGAGGACGATGCTATTCGTTGGATTGCAGGTGTTTACTATGCCGACATCGAACGTGAGTCGCTGGTGGCCTACGGCGCCGATCAGGGGCAGGGCTTTCTAAAGCAGCCCTACGTGGATCCAACCGGGCCGAACCCCACAGACCTGCTTTTCTGGGATGAGTTCAACACCGAAGTGTATGCAATCTATGGTCAGTTGGAGTTTGATCTCTCGGACACCATGGAGCTTGCCTTTGCTCTGCGCTATGACCGTGAAGAGCGGGAAGTCAGCAACAAAGTGCCTAACGTTTTGAGCTCGGGTCTCAACAACAACCTGTTGGATCCGGCGACAGGCGCACCGTTGCCCATCAACCCTGCTTTTGGAAGCAACCCCAATGGCATTCCTGATCGTGCGCGAGATTTCAGCCAGCTTCAGCCCAAGGCGACCTGGAACTGGGCGATGACTGATGCGGTGAATGTCTATGCAAGTTACGGTCTGGGATTTAGAAGCGGTGGCTTCAATGCGATTGGTACCGAGGATCTGCTGAATTTCTGGTTTAACTCAGGCTTTGGTGGCCCGGGTGAAGCCGTCGATGCGCAGCTCCAGGTAACCGACGACTATGACAAGGAAATATCCACGGCCTTTGAAGTGGGCTTTAAGTCCGAACTGATGGATCGACGTTTGCGCTTAAATGCCGCTGCTTTTCGCACGGATGTTGAAGACAACCAGTTCTTTGAGTTCTACGCGGGGCCTTTCGGCATCTTGCGTACTGTAACAACCATTGATGAACTCTATATTCAGGGTGTTGAAGCGGACTTTACCTTTGTCGCGACTGAGTATCTGACAGTTTATGGCGGGATTGGCTTAATGGATTCGGAGATTGAGAAGAACAATCACCGTCCTCTCTCTGAAGGCAATGATGTACCTCAAGCGCCAGAGACAACCGGTAATCTCGGTGCGGAGCTAAGCTTCCCTGTGGGTGGCAGCATGCAGTTGGTGAGCCGATTGGATTGGCAGTACACCGGCGAGATGTGGTTCCACACACTACAGGGTGAGGAAACTCCGACCATCTGGAACGCCTTCTTCGGTCCTGGGTTCAATCAGAACTTTTCCAAGTCATCTCGCGACGCGTTTAGCACCGTGGACTTGCGGGTAGGGCTCGAGGGTGAGAACTGGGCGATAACCGCCTGGGGTCGCAACATCACCGACGAGGAGTATCTGCAGGAAGTGATTCCGACGCCTGAGTTCGGCGGAAGCTTTTTGCATCCTTCGGCGCTGCAAAGCTACGGTGTGGACTTCCGTTACAGCTTTTAAAACCTCTAGACCTTGAAAAGGCGCCTTCGGGCGCCTTTTTTATACACGGACATTTTGTGTAGGTAGATCTTGTAGGCTTCTCGTGGCTGGCTCAAGCCTTGTGCGCACGTAGCAGTACTTCTGCGCGCGGCGCATACATCGGCATGCCATACAAAAATCCCTGAAAATGAGTGCAGCCCAACTCCTTTAACACCTGCGCCTGCGAGTCCTGCTCTATGCCCTCCGCGATGACTGGTAGACCCAGCGCGTCTCCCAGCGCGAGTACTGCCCCGGCAATGATGCGATCGCTTTCATCACTGACAATGTTGTCCACAAAGGACTTATCGAGCTTGAGACGATCTATGGGCATGCGCTTAAGATAGGACAGAGACGAGTAGCCGGTACCAAAATCGTCGATAGCGAACATAACGCCTAAGTCTCTGAGTTCGCGCATACTTTTGATGAGTGCGTCTGTGTCCTGCACTAAAACACTCTCCGTGAGCTCCAGCTCAAGTTTTTCTGGAGGGAACTGGGTGTCCTCGAGAACGCGTTTTACCTGGCCTACGAAGTCTTCGGCTCGGAACTGGGGCGCAGATACATTTACCGCAAGATGACCGAATTCCAATCCTTCAGCGATCCATTGGCTACCTTGGATACAGGCTTGTTCGAGTACCCAGTGACCAATGTTGCGGATCAGCCCGGTGCGTTCGGCCTGAGGAATAAACTGCGCGGGGGGTACTGTACCCAGCGTCGGGTGATGCCATCGCAGTAGAACCTCTAGCCCGAGCAGTGTTTGGCTGTCGTTAATCACCTGCGGTTGAAACGCCAAACGTAGTTCATTCCTTGCCATGGCCTCGTGAAGGGCAGAGTCAATGAGGACATTCTGGAATGCCTGTCGCGTAAGATGCTCCGAGTAAAACCGGAAGGTGTCCCGCCCTTGATCTTTGGCGTTGTACATCGCCGCATCGGCATTGCTCATCAGTGTTTCGGCGGTTTGGCCGTCCTCCGGAAACATACTGATACCAATGCTCGCACTTACCGAAATGCTGCGGCCTTCCAGGGTAATGGGTTTACGCAAAGCGCCAATGATCTTCTCGGCGATGTTGGTGGCATCGTTGGGTGATGCGATGTCATCAAGAATTATGAGAAACTCGTCGCCACCGATTCGACCCACGCTGTCATCTTCGCGAAGCACATCTTTCAAGCGATCTGCGGTGATACTCAGTAGCCTGTCTCCGGTGAGGTGTCCGAGACTATCGTTGATGTTTTTGAAGCCGTCGATATCCAGAAAGAAAATGGCGAGATGATCCGAACGACGCTGAGCTCGTCGGATACCCTGCTCGAGCCGCTCATTAATAAGAAAGCGGTTGGGTAGGTTGGTGAGAGGGTCGTAGTGCGCGAGTTTTTGGAGCTGGGCTTCGGTCTCTTTAAGTTGGCTGATGTCAGTGAAGATCGCCATGAAGCCGCCATCTTGACCGTCAATCTTGCTGATCGTAAGTAGCTCGGGGAACACCGTCCCGGACTTTCTCCGGTTCCATATCTCCCCTCGCCATACCCCATTTTTTTGTAGTGAGCGCCACATTTCCTGGTAGAAATCGGCGTCATGACGACCAGATCGCAGTAAGTTTGTAGATTCGCCGATAGCTTCTTCACGGCTATAACCGGTTATGCGTGAAAAAGCGGCATTCACATCGCGGATGCGTCCGTCTGCATCAGAGATAAGGATTCCTTCGCCGCTTTTGTTGAACACTGCCGCAGCCTGCAGCAATTCACGGCGGGCTGCGTGCTCCTCGGAAATGTCTCTGCCTACTGCGCAGATAACTGACTCTCGGTCTGCGGTGGCAGCAGACCAGGCAATGACTCGATAACTGCCATCTTTGTGCCGATAACGATTTTCGAAGTACAGGGTTTTCAGACCCTTTGACAGGTTGACCATTTCGGCAACGGTACTTTCCTGGTCCTCCTCGTGCACAAGATCAAGAAAGTTTCGCCCGATGAGTTCTGAAGCGGTGTAGCCCAAAGCGAGTTGCCAGGCACTGTTCGCCAGTGCAATAACGCCGTCAATGCTAGCGACCAGATGCATGCCGTTAGGCTGCTGAAAGAACGTGTCGAAGTACTGCTCAGCATTGTGCTGACCGGTGACATCAACAAGCACGCCCGAAGCGTGAGTGACGCGGCCATCATCGGATTCGTAGCTTTGACCAACCGCGCGATACCAGCGTGTTTCTCCGTCATCCAGCAGGGCACGAAAATCCACTTTGATGAGACCGGGCTCTGCCATGAGTTGGGCCATGGCTGCTTGGAAGTCATCGACATCTTCGTCGAGGATCTGGCCGAGGATGGTGTCTGTGCTTAGGGGGAGCTCGTCATCACGCACTTGCAGCATTTCAATGCCGTCATCGGACAACTGAAATTCCCCGCTCGCTGCGCTCCAGCGCCAGGTGCCAATGCCCGCCGCCAGAAACACTGCATTGCTTTGCGGCAAGAGGGGTGTCTCGCTCACTGTGTCTCGCTCACTACAGCTACCGCCTCCCCAGGAGTCACATTAGCAAGTCTAGATACCTTTTTGGCTGAGCGCCATTGTTATCGGTCGCGCAACCTCACCGCTCCTAGTTTGCTACTGTACGCCGCGCAACCCATCCGTGTGGCTTGCAACGTTCTTATCCTAAGCTGGGCTCGTTCTCGGTGCTTTCACGAAAGCTGTCGATAGAAGGGCAGGCACAAAACAGATTTCGGTCGCCGTAGACGTTGTCGATACGGCTTACCGGTGGCCAGTACTTGTCTTGCTGGAGAGAATCCATAGCAAACGCGGCTTGCTTGCGACTGTAGGCATGGCTCCATTCCTCTCCGGTGAGATCACGCAGCGTGTGTGGTGCGTTAACCAGTGGGTTGTCTTCCAGCGACCAGCGTCCACTCTCTACTTCACGTATTTCTTCACGAATGGTGATAAGCGCATCGCAGAAGCGATCGATCTCTGCGAGAGATTCGGATTCCGTGGGTTCGATCATCAGAGTGCCGGCGACAGGGAAAGACATCGTGGGCGCATGGAAGCCAAAGTCCATGAGTCGCTTGGCGATGTCTTCCTCGCCAATTCCGCTGGCCTCTTTGATCGGGCGAATATCGATAATGCACTCGTGAGCCACGGTGCCGCTTCTACCGGTGTAAAGCACGCCGTAGTGATCGCGCAGTCGATGGGCAATGTAGTTCGCAGACACGATGGCAACTTTGCTGGCCTCTGTCAGTCCACGGGCACCCATGAGTGCAATATATGCCCAGGAAATCGGCAAGATTGATGCGCTGCCATAGGGAGTTGCTGATACAACGTCATTATCTGGTGACAGTCCCGGTACGGGTACAACGGGGTTTGACGGCAGGAATGGTTGCAGGTGCGCGCCGACGCCGATGGGTCCCATGCCGGGTCCACCGCCGCCGTGGGGTATGCAAAAGGTTTTGTGCAGGTTGAGGTGAGAGACGTCTGCGCCGAACTTGCCGGGAGCTGCCAGGCCGACCAAAGCGTTGAGATTGGCGCCATCGACATACACCTGGCCACCGTGCTCATGCACGATCTCACAGATTTCAACGATATCCTCCTCAAAAACTCCGTGAGTTGAGGGGTAAGTCACCATAATCGCCGCCAACTGCTCGCTGTGTTGCTCGGCCTTTGCACGAAGATCCGCGATGTCCACATTGCCCTGGGCGTCGCACTCAACAATCACAACGCGCATTCCCGCCAGCACCGCGCTTGCAGGGTTGGTCCCGTGGGCAGACGATGGGATAAGGCAAATGTTGCGGTCCCTGTCCCCTCGGCTTTCGTGGTAGCGCTTTATCACTAACAAGCCGGCGTACTCTCCCTGGGACCCGGCATTGGGCTGCAGCGATACAGCGTCGTAGCCTGTGCATTCTGTGAGCATGCGCTCAAGATCCGTCAGGAGTTCTGCATAACCCGCTGCCTGGTCGATGGGTGCAAAAGGATGAATTGCACCGAAGCCTTCCCAGGTGACCGGCAGCATTTCGGTGGTGGCATTGAGCTTCATGGTGCAACTGCCCAGCGCAATCATGGAGCGATTAAGAGCGATGTCTTTGCTTTCGAGACGCCGCATATAGCGCAGCATTTCGGTCTCAGAATGATATTCGTTAAAGAGCGGATGCTGCAGGTAGTCGACGTCGCGATACAATTCTTGGGGAATGCCGCTTTCGAAGTCGAGATTGTCGACGCTTACAGATTCGCCGGTGATTACCTCTATGAGTAGTGCAAGGTCCGCGCGCGTGGTTGTTTCATCCAGCGAAACCCCCAGTGTTTCGGTGCTGTCGCAGCGCAGGTTAACGCCCTTGGCCTCTGCGCGAGCCAATATGCTTTCTCGTTGATCGTCGCTTGCGATCGTCAGGGTGTCTACGAAGTGTGAGTTAAGAACCTTTACGCCCGATGAGCGCAGTGCCAAAGCCAGTGCGCCGGTTAGCAGCTGCACGCGCTCGGCGATTTGACGCAATCCCGCTGGGCCGTGATACATCGCATAAAAAGCCGCCATAACCGCGAGTAAGGCTTGCGCTGTACAAATGTTGCTTGTGGCCTTCTCCCGGCGAATGTGTTGTTCCCGGGTTTGCATTGCCATCCGCAGGGCGGGGCGGCCATCGCGATCGACGGAGACGCCAATAATGCGTCCGGGGGTTGAGCGTTTGTAAGCATCTCGCGTGGCAAAGAAAGCAGCGTGAGGTCCGCCGTAGCCCATGGGGACACCAAAGCGCTGGCTATTGCCGACAACCACATCGGCACCGAGCTCTCCCGGGGACTTAAGCAGCAAAAGCGCTAGCAGGTCGCTGGCAACCACGACCAAAGTGTTTTGTGCGTGGGCTGTTTCTATGAGTGCGCTGGGGTCGGAAACGTTGCCGCTGCTGCCCGGATACTGAATGAATACGCCGAAGGCATCCCCTTGTTGCAGCAATTGCGCGGCATTGCCATGCACAATCTCGATGTCCATTGGTTCGGCTCGAGTTTTGAGGACTGCCAGGGTTTGCGGGTGGCAGTCGCTATCGACAATGAAGCGCATGCTCTTGTTCTTTTTGTTGACCCGTTGGGTCAGCGTCATTGCCTCTGCTGCGGCACTCGCCTCGTCCAGCATGGATGCGTTGGCGAGCTCCATACCGGTCAGATCCATAATGACCTGTTGGTAGCTGAGCAAGGCTTCGAGGCGTCCTTGGGATATCTCTGCCTGGTAGGGGGTATACGCGGTATACCACCCCGGGTTCTCCAGCACGTTTCTTTGGATGACCACAGGTGTGTGGGTACCGTAGTAGCCCATGCCAATAAAGTTTTTGCAGATGCGGTTTTGCTCTGCCATGGCCTTTAAGCGGGCGATCACATCGACTTCCCGTTGAGGGCCGTCTAAGGCCATGGGATTGCTCAGGCGGATGTTTGAGGGGACGGTGGCGTCGATGAGAGACTCAACGCTATCGTATCCCGCCGCTAGGGCCATTTCGCTCTGTTGTGCGGCGCTGGGGCCTATGTGTCGGGCGAGAAACTCGTCGTGACCTTCGAGTGTCGTGAGGCGATCCATGCTCATGGTAGCGTTCCAAAATGCGAGGGCTAAAGCCCGTCGGAAAGCGCGCCATTTTAGCAGTTTGGCCGTGGGAGCAGCAATTGGCGTGGCGGTTTTGTATACCTTAATCACCGCCTCTATTACACTGGCGCGTTTTCGAAAATCACGACTTGGAGCCAAGAACGATGGATTTTACGCACGTTGATCCCTCCGCCGCAGCGATGTCCGAGGGTCGGCTCAAACGTATCGGCGAGCATCTGGAGCGTAGCTATGTGGAGCCAGGCAAAATCGCCGGCTGCCTCACCGTGGTTTTGCGTGGCGATCAGTTAGCGTATGTGCATGTTGCTGGTCAGCGTGATCGCGAGCGAGAGCTCCCAATGACTGACGATACGGTCTTTCGAATCTATTCCATGACCAAGCCCATCGTATCCATCGCGCTCATGTCGCTGTGGGAGCGCGGCTTGTTTTCTCTTAATGATCCGGTTCACCGATTTATTCCGCAGTGGAAAGACCTCCAGGTGCGAGAGGGCGGAAGCTATCCTGATTTCCAAATCCGAGCTCCCGAGCGTCCAATGCGGATTCGCGACTTGTTGACGCACCAGTCAGGCCTTACTTACGACTTTATGCAGTCTACGGAGATCGATAGGGCGTACCGACAACTTAACGTAGCCAGACCCGTCAAGGGTTACACGCTCCAGGATATGATTGAGCAGCTGGCTACGCTGCCTCTGGAATTCTCGCCCGGCGATCGCTGGAACTACTCGGTGGCTACCGACGTGGTGGGTTATCTCGTCGAACGGATCAGCGGCCAGAGTCTTGCGGACTATTTGCAATCGACTTTTTTTGATCCTTTAGGGATGTGCGATACCTCCTTTAGTCCAAGGGATGACCAATTGCAGCGCTTTGCGTCCTGTTACACAAGAGATGGGCAGAAACGTTTGGTTCTTCAGGATGATGCTCAGTCATCGCAATATATGGGTCGCAGTTTTTATTCCGGTGGTGGCGGATTGGTATCTACCGCTGCCGACTATTTACGCTTCTGTCAGATGCTCCTCGGTAGGGGAGCGTTGAACGGGCAGCGGATCATTAGCCGCAAGACGCTTGAATTTATGACGGCAAATCACCTGCCTGGAGAAGCAGATCTGGCGAGCGTCGCCATGGCCGGCTTTACCGAAACCGCCCATGAAGGCGTCGGCTTTGGCTTGGGCTTCGCGTCCAAGATCGATCCCGTCGTTAACGGCTACCCGGCAACGCAAGGGAGTTTTTACTGGGGAGGTATGGCGAGCACGCTGTTTTGGGTTGATCCTGTTGAGGATCTTGCGGTGGTGTTCATGACGCAGCTGATACCCTCGAGCACCTTTAATTTTAGGGGGCAATTGGAAGCGCTCGTGTATGCGGCTCTCGATTAGTGATGCTCAAGTAGTAGTACTCGCCTGGGATAGCTACTCAACTGTGGCGATAAGCGACTGCCAGTACCTCCAACTCCCGTAGACCCCCCGGGCTCTCCAGATTTACACAGTCGCCGATGCTTTTCCCCAAAAGCGCACGGGCTATGGGCGCATCGATAGAGACTTCGCCTCGAGAAGATTCAAACTCATCGGGCCCGAGGATGGTAAAACTTTGCTGGGTACCATGCTGATCTTCGACTTCTACAGTCGCTCCAAAAAATATCCGTTCCTTGTCGGTCGGGGGTTCTCGCACAACCTGAAGGACTTCGAGTCGCTTGCTGATAAACCGTACCCGGCCATCAATCTCTCGAAGGCGTTTCTTCCCATAGATATAGTCACCGTTCTCTGAGCGATCTCCGTTCTTGGCCGCATCCTGCACAGCCAGTGCTACCACGGGACGCTCCTTGCGCCATAAATCGTCAAGTTCCGCACGCAGCCGAGCTTCACCTGCAGCGGTGATCAGTGGTGTCCCTCGTGGGCGTGGTGCTCTGTAGCGTCCCATAGCAGTATTCTAGCCTGCCAGCTGTTCTTTGGAATGCATTTACCGTCGGCTTGTGGGGATCAACGTACACAAATTCCCAGGGCTTATTGCTGCATACACCAGAGGCACATTACACTCGCTGTATGAGATCACATTACTTTTTCCAAGCATGTTTTGCAGGCGCTTTTGCTGCGTCTTTTATGTCGTCTGCCGGGGCTCAATGCGTCGATGTGCAAGGAGACCCCGTGGAGGGCGGCTTGATCTGGGCAAAAGTTGCACCGGGCACCTCGGTACAGCTGGACGATCAGCAGTTAACGGTGACGCCCAATGGCTACGTGGTAGCAGCCTTCCATAGAGATGCGCCGGCGAACAGTCTCCTGCGGGTTGGTGCCGACTGCGAGTACCCGGTATCTGTGGCCCAGCGTGAATATCGGATTTCGCGCGTGGAGGGGGTTCCCCAGAGGACCGTAACGCCACCCAAAGAGCAGCTGGAGCGTATTCGTCGTGAGCGCCAATTAGTAGCCGCCGCAAAGGCACAAGTCATCGAACGTCCCGATTGGCTTATGCAGATTGATGGTGGCTTTGTTTGGCCGGTGCAGGGGCGGATTTCGGGTGTATACGGCAGTCAGCGTTTTTACAACGGTAAGCCAGGAAGCCCGCACTATGGCGTGGACGTCGCCGTTCCCACGGGAACGCCAATTTATGCGCCAGCCGCAGGCCGGGTCACCCTGGCCGAGCCGGATTTGTTTTACTCAGGGGGTACCGTCATCCTTGATCATGGCTACGGTCTGTCATCATCCTTCCTGCACATGAGTGAGGTTTCGGCAAAAGTAGGCGATGAGCTGGCAATAGGCGATCTAATCGGTGCAGTGGGTGCAACGGGAAGGGCGACAGGGCCCCACTTGGACTGGCGTATGAGTTGGAGAGATCGGCGGGTAGATCCGCAAAGACTCGTACCACCCATGCCTAAAGCTGCGCCTGCGCCTGAAAAATCTACTCAGGAGTAAGGTCGCTCCCGCACCGATAGATCGGCGGGGAGCGAGGCCAATTTACATCGCTGCTGCTTTTTCGATCCCAACAGCCAGCGCTTGAGTAAAGGTAATAACTACGGACTGGCCAATGCTGAGCTGCTCAATTCGCTCGGCGCTAACATCACCAATCACGTGAGCCTTGCCGCGAGAGTCCATGATGGTCACGGTTCCCAGAAGGCGGTTCATGCCTTCGATGGTGCATACAGCTCGTACCGCTGACACCATAGCGCCGCCGGGTGCTTGGTCGTCGCCTGCCACGCCGGCATCAGCACCTTCAACCCAGGGGTTCGCCATCTCTTCTTCTGTCGGCTCACGAAGCTCAGCAGCCAATGCTGCTAGATAGGTAACAACCAAAAAGTCACCGGGTACGACTTCGGAGAGACGCTCTACCTGGGGGTCAACTTTGGTCGTTAGCTGCTCGCCGGTAGGAAGCTGAAGAACCATTTCTCGGGTTTCAGCATCTACAGCAATAACTTCAGCATCGACTTCGATAGCCA
Source organism: Congregibacter sp. (assembly GCF_965662665.1). NCBI lineage: Bacteria > Pseudomonadati > Pseudomonadota > Gammaproteobacteria > Cellvibrionales > Halieaceae > Congregibacter > Congregibacter sp. The sequence continues at coordinate 64,140 of NZ_CBFIIF010000004.1, forward strand.
TAGCACGCTCGGCGTGATCTGCCATGGGCTCTTCGTGATGCGCTGCGCCAGCGAAAGGCGCTGCCGCAAGGCTCGCCGCCAGGAAAAAGCTGGAAAGAACATTATTCAATGACATGACTTTGACTCTTGTGGGGTTAATTAGGGCGCGAAATTCTCCTCCATGGTGACCAGAAACACAAGACAAACGGTGTCAGAGGCACCTGCAGCGCGCGAAAAAACCGTATAATCGCAAATTTCCTTAGAAGGATGACCCACCGTGCTCGATAAGAAGCTTTTGAGCATCCTCGTATGCCCCGTGAGCAAGGCACCCCTTGAATATCACGAGGCCAGCGAGGAGCTGTTTTGCAAGGCCAGCGGATTAGCATACCCGGTAAGGGATGGCATACCGGTGATGCTGGAAGAGGAAGCTCGTCAGCTCACGGCCGATGAGAAACTGGGTTAGTAGTTGGTAGAGCAGGCTAGATACCGCAAATAAGGTAGAGCAAAGAGGCAGGCGCTAGGCATGGCAGACAGTATTTTCACAATGATCATTAACGGCGATATCCCGGCAGAGAAGATCTACGAGGATGATCACTGTATAGCGATCAATGACATCAATCCTCAGGCGCCGGTGCACGTGTTAGTGATACCCAAGAGGGTGATCGAAAAACTGTCTGACGCTCAGGGTGACGATCAATCCTTACTCGGCCATTTAATGCTCGCTGCAGGCAACGTAGCCAGACAGCTGGGCGTTGCCGAGGCCTTTCGATTGATCATCAACAATGGAGAAGGTGCTGGAATGACCGTCCATCACCTGCACTTGCACATTATTGCCGGTGGCACTCTCTCAGAGGGTAAAATGGTGGGCTGAGTTCGCGCCCTGCCAGACTTAAAGATAGCTGTACTTTTAACAAGAGCTGCAACTAGAGCCGCAACCATAGCCGCAACCATAGCCGCAACTTTAGCCGCAACTTTAGCCGCAACAGAAGCTGCAAAAACAGCTGCGACAACAATTGTCACAACAATTGCAACAACAACGCGTACTGATAAAAACGCTTAGCCGCGATTTCGACCGCCGAAATCGCCCGCAGAGAGAGTAAGACATGAAAACCGGAGAAATCCGCGAGGCGTTTCTCGCCTATTTTGAGTCCAATGGACACCAGCGAGTTCCTAGTAGCTCATTGGTGCCGGCCGATGACCCAACGCTGCTGTTTACCAACGCCGGTATGAATCAGTTCAAGGATGTATTTCTTGGAGCAGAGTCTCGCCCCTACAACCGGGCGGTCAGTGCCCAGCGCTGCGTGCGCGCGGGGGGGAAGCACAATGACTTGGAGAACGTTGGTTACACCGCCCGCCACCATACTTTTTTCGAGATGCTTGGCAATTTCAGTTTTGGTGACTACTTCAAGAGCGAGGCGATCCGTTTTGCCTGGCAATTTCTCACTGTTGAGCTCGGACTACCCAAAGAACGCCTTTGGGTCACCGTGCATATCAGTGATGACGAAGCGGAAAAAATCTGGATTGACGAGATCGGCTTTCCAGCAGAGCGTATTTCCCGACTCGATGAAGACAACTTTTGGCAGATGGGTGATACGGGGCCCTGCGGTCCCTGCTCGGAAGTGTTTTACGACCATGGCGAAGACGTCCCGGGCGGGCCTCCCGGCAGCCCCGATGATGATTTGGATCGCTACATTGAGATCTGGAATCTGGTATTCATGCAGTTCAATCGCAGTGCTGATGGCGAGATGACTCCCTTACCCAAGCCCTCGGTAGATACGGGCATGGGCTTGGAGCGCATCGCGGCGATCCTTCAGGGTGTGCACAGCAACTACGAGATCGATCTGTTTCAGGCGCTGATCAAATCTGCTGCTGAGGCGGTGGGTACCGATGATTACACGGCATCCTCCTTACGCGTCATTGCAGATCATATTCGTTCCAGCGCGTTCCTTGTTATTGACGGCGTATTACCGGGCAACGAAGGCCGCTCCTACGTGTTGCGCCGGATCATGCGTCGCGCGATTCGTCATGGCAACAAGCTGGGTGCTGACTCCCTGTTTTTCTACAAACTGGTCGCGACCCTAGTGGCTCAAATGGGAGACTTTTACCCCGAACTGTCAGAGCAGCAGTCGCGCATTGAAGACGTCATACGCGGCGAAGAAGAGCAGTTTGCCCGGACTTTAGAGCAGGGCATGGGTATTCTTAATGAAGCCCTCGCGGCGATGGATGGGGATGTTATTCCCGGCGACGTGGTGTTTAAGCTTTATGACACCTATGGGTTCCCTGTTGATCTGACTAACGATATTGCCCGGGAACGAAACTTCAGTCTGGATATGTCCGGCTACGAAGCCGCTATGCAGGCCCAAAGAGAGCGTTCAAAAGAGGGCGGCGGCTTTACCGTAGATTACAACAGCACACTGACGCTGGACGGAGAGACTACATTTACCGGCTACGATCAAATCATCGGTAGTGGACGCGTCATTGCTTTGCTGCGCGACGGCGAGCAAGTGCCCGAACTCAGTGCTGGGGATCACGGCGTTGTGATTTTGGATCAAACACCGTTTTACGGAGAATCCGGTGGCCAGGCGGGGGACAGCGGTTACCTCCGTGGTGAAGATCTTCGTATGGAGGTCGGCGACACCACAAAGGCACAGGGTCATCATTTACACCACGTCAAAGTCCTTGAGGGCTCTGTGGCTGTCGGCGATGCGATCACGGGTGAGATTGATAATGAGCTTCGACAGAACACGCGTCTCAATCACTCCGCAACGCACCTTTTGCATGCCGCTCTGCGCAATGAGCTTGGTGATCACGTTGCTCAAAAGGGTTCTTTGGTAGACGGCCAGCGCCTTCGTTTTGACTTTTCCAATCCCGAGGCGATGACCGCCGAGCAAGTGCGTGCTGTAGAAGACAGCGTGAATGCTCAAATCCGCGCCAACGCAGAAGTAACTACCCAGGTGATGAGCATGGATGAGGCGCGCGAGGCCGGAGCCATGGCACTCTTTGGTGAAAAGTATGGCGACGAAGTTCGCGTACTCAGCATGGGCGAAGATGGTTTCTCGGTAGAGCTTTGCGGAGGAACTCACGTGGAGCGCACCGGCGATATCGGTATGCTGCGTATCCTCTCTGAAGGAGGGCTTGCGTCCGGTGTTCGGAGAATAGAAGCAGTTACCGGTGCCCACGCCCTGCGGGAGATGCGCACAGTTGATGATGCTCTTGCCAATGTCTGTGAGGTGGTTCGCGGCACAACGGAAAACGTCAGTGACAAAGTCGCGGCTTTGCGCAGCCAAAACCGCGACCTCGAGAAGGAACTCGCGCGCTTAAAGCAAAAGCTGGCGTCCTCGGCGGGGAGTGACATCACGGCGTCTGCCATCGAGGTCGATGGCGTGAAGGTGCTCGCCACTGCAGTTGACGGTGCAGATTCCGGTTCGCTACGGGGGATCATGGATCAATGCAAGAACAAAATTGGTAGTGGTGTGATATTGCTCGCAGCGGTGAATGACGAAAAAGTGGCGCTGGTTGCCGGTGTCACCAAAGACCTTACGGATCGCGTTCGGGCGGGTGACTTAATGCGCGAGTTCGCCGGGCGTCTGGGTGGAAAAGGCGGCGGTCGTCCTGATATGGCCCAAGGCGGCGGTACAGAGCCGGCTTTGTTGCCGGCAGCTCTGGAAGCGGTTCCGTCCTGGGTAGCAGAAAACCTGAAGGCTTGAGATGTCACTGATTGTTCAAAAGTTTGGCGGCACATCGGTAGGCAGCGTAGAGCGTATCGAGCAGGTCGCGGATAAGGTCGCGCACTTTCGTGATGAGGGGCATGACATTGTTGTCGTGGTGTCTGCAATGAGCGGCGAAACTAATCGCTTGATTGATCTCGCTCAGCAGATACAGGACCATCCCGTGCCTCGGGAAATGGATGTGCTGGTATCCACTGGCGAGCAGGTGACCACCGCGTTGCTCGCTATGGCACTGCAAAAACGGGGCAAGGCAGCCAAGAGCTATAACGGCTCTCAGGTGCGCATTCTCACGGACGATGCGCATACCAAGGCACGTATTCGAGAGATTGACGATGTTCGGCTCCACGCCGATTTAAAGAGCGGAAACGTGGTGGTTGTGGCAGGTTTTCAGGGTGTCGATGAGGAAGGCAACATCACGACCTTAGGGCGCGGTGGTTCAGACACGACTGCCGTGGCGCTTGCAGCGGCTCTCAAGGCTGACGAGTGTCAGATTTACACCGATGTGGACGGTGTCTACACGACCGATCCGCGGGTTGTGGACGGCGCCAAGCGTTTGGACAAAATCACCTTCGAAGAAATGCTGGAAATGGCCAGTATGGGATCTAAGGTGCTACAGATTCGGGCGGTGGAGTTTGCGGGCAAGTACAACGTGCCGTTGCGCGTTCTCCACAGCTTTCAGGACGGGCCGGGCACCCTCATCAGCCTAGAGGAAGAGGAAGACCTTATGGAAACCCCGACGATTGCCGGCATTGCATTTAACCGTGACGAAGCCAAGCTCACCATTCTTGGCGTGCCCGATATGCCAGGCGTCGCTTTTAAGATACTGGGCCCTATCGGCAAGGCGAACATCGAGGTCGATGTCATAGTCCAGAACGTGGCTGAGGACAACAGTACCGACTTTACCTTTACGGTCTCGCGCAGCGAGCTGACCCGGGGTGAAGAGATCCTAAAGCAGACGGCGGCGGAGTTGGGCGCGCGTGAGGTGCTCTCTGACAATCGTATAGCCAAGATCTCGGTGGTGGGCGTGGGTATGCGTTCCCACGCCGGTGTCGCCAGCCAGATGTTTGAGGCGTTGGCCGATGTGGGTATTAATATTCAGATGATTACCACGTCAGAAATTAAGATTTCAGTGATTATCGAAGAGAAGTTTCTGGAACTTGCGGTACGGGCTCTGCACTCATCCTTTGGGCTTGATGCGGAACCCACAGACGAGTCTGCTGCCTAAGCTGTGGGAGCGTCGCGTAAGGCTGGCGCCAACATAGGACGAAAGACATGCTAATCCTGACACGAAAAGAGGGTGAATCCCTTAGGCTGGGGGACGATATTACGGTCACCGTGGTCAGCGTAAAAGGCGGCAACGTGCGCATTGGGGTGAACGCTCCCAGAGATCTCGCGGTTCACCGAGAAGAAATTTACGACAAAATCGCTGATAGCGGCTCAGAGCCGTCTGGCGGCGACGAAAGCTAATGTATACCTCCTGAGCCAGTCTGTGAGCGACGACTACCAAGCGGTGCCACTGCCTGACGTTCAGAAGCTGACGGTTGAGCAGTCCCGTGAGCGTGTTCTTGGCTACTTAAAGCATGTACAAGCTCGTCACTCGGTCCGCAGCTTCAAAGATATACCCGTACCGGTCGATATTATTCAAGCCTGCGTTCTTGCCGCGGGTACAGCCCCAAGTGGTGCAAACCACCAGCCCTGGCACTTTGCCTGCGTCAGTGATCCCGACGTTAAGCGGCAGATTCGCGAGGCTGCTGAGATTGAAGAAGCTGAGTTTTATGGCGGACGAGGCGGGGATGAGTGGCTTAAAAACCTTGGCAAACTGGGTACCGATCAGTTCAAGCCTTTTTTAGAAACGGCGCCCTGGCTCATCGCTGTTTTCGTGGAGCGCCAGGGCAAGGATGCCGAAGGCAATAAGCGCAAAAACTACTACATGTCTGAGTCTGTGGGGATTGCCACAGGGTTTTTATTGAATGCGCTCCATAGCGCAGGTCTGGCTACCCTGACGCACACGCCTAACCCCATGAAATTCCTTAGCAAGATTTTGAATCGACCGTCCACCGAACGGCCCTACATGCTGATTGTGGTGGGCCATCCGGCTCCTGATGCGACAGTGCCCGCCGCGGCATTGATAAAGAAACCGTTGGAGGAGATCGCGTCCTTTTTTGCGGAATCAAATGAATTGCCCGAGTAGGCTATAACGGGTTTGACCCAAAAGAGGACGGTGGTATCATCCCGCGCCTTACGGAGAAGTGGCCGAGTGGCTGAAGGCGCGCCCCTGCTAAGGGCGTATACGTTAATAGCGTATCGAGGGTTCGAATCCCTCCTTCTCCGCCAGACACAAAAAAGGGCCCCAACGGGGCCTTTTTTTGTGTCTGGTAGAGCAGGCGGTGTGGACGAAACCTCTGGTTCGATAAAACGCGACCAAAGGAGCGTTTTAGACGGTGTCGCTTGCGACGCCGCCCCGTAGGGGTGAAAACAGCCCCTAGGCTGTTTGAATCAATCCCTCCCTCATCCCAGGATTCAGTAACGCGTCTTTCTCCGCCTTACAACAAGATTTACCCGGCCCTTGACCAAATCCGATGTACACCTCATCTGCTGAACGGCAGATACTATCCTCAATCCGCAATCAGGGCGTATCATGAGTTCATTGGCATTTGATTCACTGCGGTTCGCCCGTCGTCTTAAGGAGGCCGGGGTTCCCGAGATACAAGCGGAAGCACAGGCTGAGCTCATGGCGGAAACGTTCGGATTTTACGTCGACAACCTTGTCACCAAGGACTACCTCGATGCCCGCTTTTCGGAACTGGAAGCTAGATTCGACGCCAGCTTTTCGGAACATGATGCGCGACTAGAGGCCCGCTTTTCAGATCAGGATGTAAGACTCGAGAATCGCTTTTCAGACCAAGATCTGAGACTCGAGGCGCGCTTCGCCAAACAGGACCTCTACATTGAGCAGCGCCTGTCTGGCCTCGATGTAAAGTTGAACGTCATGGCTGCCATCCTGACAGTGATTGCTGCCAGCGTTGTCCCTTTGGCGATAAGCACTTTCTTTGGGGGCTAGTTTTTAGAGTTCAAGCTTTAGATTCAGGCGCCTTTGGGTTTCCTCACTAGCTTGTTTCAATATCTCAACCTTTCGATTGCTGGGGAGTTGCGGCTCGTGTTTCGTTGGAAGAGTGGTCAGGCGGTGAGCGTGCAATTTGCCGACCTTCTCGGGAGATCACTGCGTCTGCAATCCAATACTCCCAACGCTTGTATATACTCCTAGCTTGAATCGGGCCACGGCTGTTTCCCGCCGGTCCTTTGTTGGCGAGGATGGGAGAAAAACATGAAAAAACTTTCGATGGTCGACAAGGGCTTCCTTCTCGGCGAGAGTCGGGAAATGCCCATGCATGTGTCGGGGGTCAGCCTGTTCACGCTTCCCGATGGTGCTGAGGTGCAGGAGTTTCTTGCGGGTATAGCCGATAACCTGAAAGACGCCGACGCTTTGCTGCCACCCTTCGGTGATCGAATCAAGACCGGACGTATGGGTGCGGCAGGAAACGTGTACTGGGAACCGGACCCCTCCCTGGATATGGATTACCACATCCGCCACTCGGCGCTCCCCAGTCCCGGCCGTTACCGCGAGCTATTCAATTTGGTAGGTCGCCTGCACGGCACACTGCTGGAACGTAGCCGACCTCTTTGGGAGATGCACCTGATAGAAGGTTTGGAAAATCGCCAGTTTGCGATTTTTACCAAGACCCACCATGCGGCCGTCGACGGCGCCAGATCTATCCACGTGACCCGCAGTATGCTGTCCTCTGATCCGGATGCGGTGCGCAGCGAATCGCCACTCTCACTGGCGTCGTGGGAGAGCTACAGAAAAGCCCGCAGGGAGGGGCGGCAGGCCGAGTATACGGACGCCGAGGTGCGCACGGTGGCAGATATACTCAAGTCCTCCTACGGCAGCGGCGCTAATGCTTTTAACGCACTGAAAAACATTGCGGGCGCCTGGGCCGGTCGCAAGAGTGACCTGGCCATTCCCCACCATAAGGTGCCGCGCAGCTCCCTCAACGGCAAGATCGACGCAGCGCGTCGTTTTGTCGCTCAGACCTGGTCTTTCGCGCGTATCCGGGCCGTGGGAAAGGCCTTTGACGCCACCTTCAATGACACGGTGTTGGCCATGTGTGCCGGCGGACTGCGACAGTACATGCTGAACCACAGCGAGTTGCCTAAAGATTCTCTGAAAACCCTGGTCCCGGTGTCCCTGCGTCAGGCGGGCGACGTGGACTCGGGCAATGCCGTGGCCGGCATCACCGCGGACCTGGCAACAAACATCGCCGACCCCATAAAGCGTTTCTCCGCCATTAAGGCCTCCGTTGAAGCGGGCAAGGCTAACTACGCAGGCATGTCACCCAAGGAAGTCGAACTCCTGACCATGGCCATGTCAGCGCCGTCGATGCTGCTGTTGCCGCTGGGTATGATCACGCACCTGCCGCCCTACAACCTCACCATCTCCAACGTACCGGGGATGCGCGAGACCATGTACTGGAATGGCGCGCGTATGGACGGGTCGTACCCGCTTTCCATCATCACCGACGGTATGGCCCTGAATATCACGCTTGTGAGTTACGCCGATCAGGTGGATTTCGGGATCATCGCCTGCCGCCGCAGCGTGCCGCAGGTGCAGCGCCTGATCGACTACATGGAAGATGCGCTGCAGGAGTTGGAAGACGCGGTAGGCCTTAAGGTCAGGCCTACACGCAGACGCGCGGCTGTCAAAGCCAAAACAAAGACTCGAACCAATGCCAAACCGAAAGCCAAGCTAAAAGCAAAAAGCAGCGCTGCTACGAAGGCAAAGACCAAGCCGAAGCCAAAGCCGAAGCCAAAACCAAAGCCCAAGCCGACGGCAAAAAGCAGCACCACTGCCAAAGCCAAACCAAAGACTAAAGCGAAGCGTTGAGAGCTGGCGTGTCTGCTACGCCCTAAGCCCGTGCTACGCTCGGTTTAACAACTATGGGAATGCCATCATGAAGAGTTTAATCGCTGTGTTCGCTGTTCTGGTCCTTAACAGCGTCAGTCATGCTCAAGAGCCCGCAGCGCCCGCATTGAGTATGGGCAACGGCGAAAAAAACTGGATTCAAACGGACGGCGCTACACGCGACGGTAAAGTCTTAAGCTACCCAGAAGTGCAGATCGACGGAAATGGTTGGCTGGTGATGCACCCCTTCGAATCGGGCGCGCCAAACGGTGACAAGTATGTCGCAGCCACTTATCTTGAATCGGGCACCAACAAGGATGTTGAGATCGAAGTGCACAAGGGCGTAGAAAGCGGAGAGATGTTCATCGTCATGCTCCATCGCGATCTGAACGAAAATGGCGTGTTGGATTTTGTGTTTATCGATGACACCAACGTGATGGATCGCGCCGTGTTCGAGGGGACTCGAATGATTGGACACGCGGTGCCGGCTCCGTGACTTCGGCGAGCTGCTCCCTGATTCACGCCTAGAAGCTAGTGAAGCGCAAATTGCAGCGTGGGTTGATACGCAGCACCGCATCGCCGGTGTTTTAACAGAGGTCCTGTTTGCTCTGGACGGAGCGCGCAAGGCGCGTACCCAGATAGAGGCGCTGCAATCCGAGTACGACGAGGAGTCACTGCAATCGCTGGGTGTCGGAGAATTCCGTCGCCCATGTCAAAAGTCCGACGTGAGGAATTAGGCGCTCAATGACGTAAGGACCCCAGGTGCTCCGCGATAGCGTGCATCACCTGGGACGTTTCGCTGTCCACGCGATCGTTTTCAGCACCTGGGTCTGAAGACTGCTTAACGATCACAACGTCGTAGTCTGAGTTCACATAGATAAACTGACCGTGAATGCCCAGAGCAACGACGGCGTCCACACCCGCATAGCTCCACCATTGATCGTGATAATCCTCTGCGACCTTTCCGTACCAGTCATCCTGGTAGTAGGCATTGAACTGAGCTTGGTTTCTGGGAGTTTTAATCCGCTGGGCAATAGCCGGTGATATCACACGAGCGCCGTTTGCTACCCCATCATCGAGAACCATTTGCCCAAATCGTGCGGCATCACGGAGTGTTGTTGAGATGCCGCCGCCGGCCATCTCAACGCCTTGGCTGTCCAGCCAATAGTCGGCCGGGTATTCGGTGCCGATCTTGGACCAGATCCGCTCGTGTAGTGCCGTTGCCAAATCAGTCCCGGTGATGCGCCTGATAATCCAGCCGAGTACCTCCGGGTCAGGGGTGACATAATGAAAAGCCTCGCCGTGCTCAAACCTGGGTGTCTGGTTCGTTAGCGATTGAAGATTGGCGTAAACGCCCTTGCCACCCGGGTAAAATGCCGCAAGAAACCGGGCGATATCCGACTGCGGGTCATCATAGGTTTCGTCGTAGGCGATGGAGTTGGTCATATCCATCACCTGCTGCACCGTCGCATCGCCGTAGGCCGTATCTGCGAGCTCCGGGACATAAGTGGCCACCGTTTCACCCGCCACAACCTTTCCTTCCTCAAATAGCTGCAGCATGAGCGTGCCGGTGAGGGACTTGGTCACCGAGAACATGATGTGCGGCGTTGATGCACTCTGCCCGTTGAAATACTGTTCGTGGGCAATGGATCCTTTGTCCAGAACGATAAAGCCATCGGTATAAGCCGATGCTAGCCAATGGGACACTGTTGTACTGCGATCTCCCAATTCAACTTTTACCGCACCGATGTCGACGGGCCGCGATGGAAGTATCCATGGGGAGGTCGATGGCGCAACTGCGCGGGTCGGAAAAAACTCGCGCATGCGTTGAAAACTCCAGCGGTTGTATGGAGGCAGGATGAAATTCTCTGCCGTAACGCGCTTTTCTACCGGCGGCGGCGCACCGAACATAAGATCATGATCTGCGGCGGTTTTTACTTCGTCTGCATGGGCGGCTGACACAGCAAACGCTCCTAAACCCACCGCAATAACCGTAACAAAACGTCTCATCAATGCGTTCCTCTTTTCTAAGCGTACCTCGTGTATCGGTACGTTTGCTCTGTAAAGTCGCAGGAGCATAGCAAGTTTTTAGTTCGATCATCCCGACCGCGAAAACATTTGCTACAGTGAAACCCCTGGATGCAGTGGCGTCGTTTTTGCCTGGTAAAAGTTGCCTACTCAATTTGCAATGTTGGGCTCAATCTAATCCTCTTTTTTTGCGGAGATGGTACGTAGACCATGTTTTTGGATCTCGATAGCGGCAAGCTCTACGTTTTTTTGGGCGGTTTGATTCTGTTTGGATTGATAGAGCTCTGGATTCCGTCGCGCCGAAGGCCGCCTCAAAGACTACAGCGATATTGTTTTCATGCTGCCGTTGCTGCACTCAATACTGTCGTGATTCGGATCCTGGTATTCGTACCTTTTCTGCTTTGGGCTGTGCATGTCGATGAGCAGGGCTGGGGAGTTGCCCGCTGGTTGGGTCTGCACGGTTGGTTCGAAATTCTCGCCTCGATTGTGGCACTTGATGCCTTTGACTACGCTTGGCATCGCGCTAATCATCGTATTCGCTTTTTATGGCGTTTTCATAAGGCGCATCATGCAGATACGGGTATGGATGTGAGCACGGCACTGCGTTTTCATCCGGGAGAGCTTCTGCTGTCAGGGCTGGTGAAGGCTGGCTGGATCGCGGTTTGGGGGCCCACGGCGGTAGCCTGGTTTCTTTTCGAGTTACTGGTTAGCCTTTGCGCGCAGTTTCATCATGCCAACATCGCTTTGCCGTCCAAACTCGATTCAGTACTGGGGCGAGTGCTGGTTACGCCGCGTTATCACGGATTACATCACCTTACTGAGCGACGCTTTGGAGATCGTAACTTCGCAACGATTTTCCCCTGGTGGGACGCCCTGTTTGGCACTGCAGTAAAGTCTGTTCCCGGCGATGATGCAAAGTTCGGTCTCCCCGAAGATCGGGGACTGGCTCTGGCACCCCTGGAATGGATTCTCGAGCCTTTCCGGTCTCGAAACCTTGATCTTGCAAGTTCAACGTCAAGGCAGCAAAGTGGTGAGAGTGGCGTATGATCAAAGCCTTACAAAACATCCAATAACACAGAGGAACTCACGCTATGCATATGCAAGGTCTCATTCTGGTGGCTTGTACGCTGCTGCTCACCTCTTTCGCCTCAGTCGCGCAGGAGAAGCAGCAGGAACACGCGGGTAAATCCGCGGAGCACGCAGGCAAGGCAGTCCCAAAGGCTTCTGAAAAGGCGTCTGAACATGCAGGCGAAGCCGCAGAGCACGCGGGTAAAGCAGCCGGTAAAGCAGCAGGGAAAGCTTCCGAACATGCTGGAGAAGGGGCTGAGCACGCCGGGGAGGCTGCTGAGGCGGCGTCTGAGCATGCGGGTAAAGCCGCTGAGCATGGCGGCGCCCCAGCCAAGAAAAAGAAACCCAAGAAGGAGTGAGTAGCTCGTCCGCTTTAGTTGTTCGCGTAGCTGCGGAGATCTTCGCACTCCTTGTTCTGAGTCTCGCCACTGCTATCGCCAACGCGCAAGACGATGTGGTTTTTTATGCGGATGACATCAAGGACGCGACTCGCCGTTACATCAGCCAGAAACAGGATGACAGCGGTTTGTTCAGTATCCATGATGAGGTCACGGGTGAAACCCTAAGGCTTCGCTTTGTAAAGATTCATGACCCCGTCAGAGTGATTGATGGCAATCGCTACTTTGCCTGCACGGACTTTGCGGTGCCCGATGAGCCAGACAAGCTTTACGATCTGGATTTTTGGTTGCGCCCCAGCGACGGCAAGCTTGTCGTCTATGAGGAGCGCATTCATAAGGAACCACGACGGGCGGCGCTATGGGGTTGGTACAAGCATCCGCGCTACACCTTCGTTAACGACGAAGTCGTACCTCTGTATTGATTAACTCCTGTATCAACGAGTTCTTGAGCCTGGGGGGGGTGAATGCCGCTAATTGTGGAGCAGGCGTCAGGCTCGATGTTCCCGCCACTTTAAAGCTTAAGAGAATCGAACTCCGCCAGACGCACAAGTAGCTCATTCAGTGGCCGTTCGGCTTGCTCTCGCGTATCCGCTACCGACAGCTGATCAATCGCTGCGACGATTGCAATCCAGCAGCGCATATGCCGCGTGCTGAGTTGTGCCGCAATATTAATAAGGTCTCGGGCCAGCGGTAGAGTGGATACCGCGGCCTGCTTGAGATTGATGAGAGTCTCAATGCCCAGTTCCGCATCCGCTAGCAGCGTTAGTAATTTACTCACAACGAACGGCTCTGACTCCAATGCAGCTGTTGTCGCAGGCTCCGCGTCGGGAGCGAGGAAGGCTAAGTCGAGGTGGGAAAGGAAATCCCGCAATGCACTGCGTAGGCTCATCCAAAGCTCGCGGCGACGGTAGTAATCGCGAAGCTGTTGGATAAAAGTGAACAGTCCTACGAGGAAAAACCCCTCAAGACAAAACCCAATCAACTCCGGAAGGAGGTTTTCCTGAAAAGCGTTTTCGTTTGCCTGCGACAGAAACAGGATATACAGACCGATGCCACCTATGCCAAATACGGCGAGTGGTAGCGCTAGCAGCCAGCGATTCACTGTTCATCCTCCGAGTCTTCCACCAATGCTTTGACGACCCGCGAAACTTTCGCTGCCTCCTGCTGAGTTAAGTCCGAAGGTATTCCGTGTAGGTAAACCACTCGACCCATGTCCAGAGGGATCGGTATGACGTCCGGGCGCTGCGTCGGCGTGGTCATGCGAACGGCTTCCAGTGCTCGCTCTTCGGACGTTCGCGGTGAGGTTTCGCTGCGCGGTCGCGCGGTGTCCTGACGAATACTTGAAGAGACAAAGTCGCTGGGCGAATCAACGAAACGAAAAAAGTCGACCAGCGCACCACGCAGGCGTTCCGCATACAGGTCAACAACCTCGGCACGTAAGCCGCTCCCCTGAATATCGAGAAAGCGAGCTTTCAGAGCATCGATATCCAGAACTCGGAGATCCTGTGACTCTTGCTCGGATAACTTTTCAAACAAGATTTCTGCAGCGGCGCGGCGACTTCGTGCAGCCGCGGGGGGCATGCGTCCTGCCAGAGCGGTCTCCCTGAGGAAGCTAAAAAGCCTGTCGCTCGAATACTCTGTGCTCATAAGTGTTCCACACCGCGATGCCGGTATTGTCTATGATGAGCCGTAGTTTACTCTCTTCCGGGTCAAGCTTGATGTACTCAAGACGGTGGCGGCGGAAGTGGCCGGGGGGGGGCAAGAAACGACGGTTCTGTCCTCACGCATGAGATTTTGATTATGAATGAAAGCCTTGCCTCCCTTGAGGTCTACGCCAGGCTAATTGCCACCGGGCTGGGGTTTTTGCTCGGAGCGATGCTTATCGTGTTTTTGCTCTACAAGCTTGTGACTTCCATCATAAAGCCCGAGGGCTTGGCAGCGCGCATGGTTAGCGTAGCGTTTGGCGCCATTTACGTATTGATTATCGTACTGGCTGTCTTGCTAGCCGCTGAGAAGCTGAACTATGACGTATCGGGATTTGCGGGTATCGCGATTCTTCTGGTCATCGTAGGCGCTGTGATCGCGTTTTTCGCCATACTGTTTTTGCCTCGATTACCGTTCGTGATTGGCGACACGGTTTCAATCCGCGGCACTATGGGCGTGGTCGATGGGATTACGACTTACCAGACCATACTCCGTTGTTTTGATGGTCGGTTGGTTTATATCCCCAATATGATGATGGTGGGGTCGGATATCCAAAATTACAGTACGGTGCCGACGCGTCGTGTTGAGGTTAACGTCGACTTACATGTTACGGATGACATCGAGGTAGGCCGACAGCTGATGCTCTCGGCGATTGCTGCGGACGAGCGTGTCTTGTCTGAACCGGCGCCGGCAGTGTTCGTCACGGGTATGGAGTCAGGGATTATCTCGCTGCTGGGGCTTTGCTGGGTTAACAACGCGGATTGGTTTCCAACCCGGGATGCTCTGATCGTTGACATCGCTAAGCGCCTCAATCAAACCGAGGGCGTGCGGCCGGTGGAGCGGGAATTGACGGTTCATCAACGAGCTTAGGGGGCATGTGAATGCCACCCCTGGTGTCTCCTAACAGCCAGGTCGTCCAAAGGATTTTCGTAAGTCAGGGGCCAGCACGCCCAATTGCAGTCCCTGCCAAACCCTAGGGCCTTTCTCGGGTTTCCATGCCACCCAAAACGCCGTAGTCCATATAGCCCATGCGCGTGAGCGGCTCCATGGCGAGGGTGTCCACAAGTCCTTCTTTGATAAAGCGGTCATCGATATGGACCGCTAGTACCTTTCCCAGAACCAGGCTCCACACTATGCCGTTGTCGTCATTGGGAAGCTCGACAGTCTTTACATATTCGCATTCAAGGTGTGCCCGAGCTTCCAGTACCCGAGGCGCTTTGATGATGTGGCTCTTTGCCTCCGTGAGCCCGGCAAGCTCAAACTCATTCACGTTTGCGGCTACGTGTTTGGATGTGGTGTTGATCTTGTCGATGAGGTCGACTGAGGCAAAGTTGCAGACAAACTCGCCCGTAAGCTCGATGTTGCGCTGAGAGTCCTTTTGCGTAGCACTGGAAAAACCCACGATGGCCGGGTTGGTCGAAAGCAGATTAAAAAAACTGTAGGGCGCGAGATTTGGTATTCCGTTCGCATCTAAAGAGCTAATCCAGCCGATGGGCCGCGGCGCAATCAGCGCCTTTAAAGGATCATGGGGTAATCCGTGATCATTACTTGCGGTTTCAAAGTACATCTCAGTTTCGAGCTCCCTAGGCCATGCTGGCGAGGTCGGCACTCATGGCTTCGAGAGTTTTCGCACGCACCCTCAATTTGTTTGCGGCATATTGCGAGGCGGGCAGCTGCGCCAGGCGTTGTGCGATTTCCGCGCATCGCGCATCCAGCTGGTCTGCGTCCACGACTTCATCGAGAAAGCCCGCCGCCACCGCCTGCTCTGGATTGTAAACCTCGGCCTGCAAAGCAACCCGGGTCAGATGCTCTTTGACGATACGGGATTCGGTGATCGCGATGAGAATTGGCGGTAAGTCCATGCCAATCGCCGTCTCGGGAAGAGTGAGCTTGAAATCGCCTTGAGTGCCCACGCGTGAATCACAGGCCATCACAATAAAAGCGCCCATGGCAACGCAGTGTCCGGTGCAGGCTGCGACTACCGGCAGGGGATACCCAGCCAGGCGGACAAGCAGTTCGAAGCCGCGTTTGACCATGGCCTGTCCCTGCTCCATACCTTTTTTGAATTCGCCAAGATCAAAACCGCCAGAGAACATACCGTCCCGGCCGCGAAGAATTACTGCGCCAGCGCTTTCGCTCTCCGCTCTGTCCAAAGCAGCATTGAGATCATCTAAAAGCTGGTGGCCCACCACGTTGGCCTTGCCATCGTCGAGTTTGAGGATGGCAATGTTGTCCTGCAGGAGATATTCCATGAAATAGTCTTCGTTGATATAGAGAGCTGGCATACTGCCAGCCGCTCGGTTGATCATCAACTCTTCCATTGAGGCTGCAAATCCCTGTGTGAGACGTATTCCGGCGATCAATTTTTTAATCAGAATCGCAGTCTGGAGACGTCAGACCGTTTATTATAGTCACTCGAATCAAGGGTGAGATGCATGCTCATAAAAACGCAAAGTCGCCTAAAGCGAGCCCTCAGTCAGGCGTCCAGCTATGAAGAGTGGATGGCAGCGGCTGAGGATCATGATCGTAGTAAAGGCCTTGATCGCTGGCGGCAAAAAGACTCGACACGCCAGTACGACAACGTATCTATTCGTATTCGTCTTGATGCTCTGCAGAGTCTTAAGGCTAGGCATGATATGCGGGGCTTGTTGTACACCCTCAACGAAGGCATTCACGGAAACATGGGCGGCATGGGTCGCGCCGGACTTTACGGCCATGCGCTTTCGGGAACCAAGACGCTCATCGAAAACTACATCGAAGAAATTGTCGACACGCTCGAAATGCTCGATAACGACAGCAGTGGTGATATAAGCGATGAGGAGAAACTCGATTTCTTTCAGCGCGCGAGTCATTGCTTTGGGCGATCGGCGTTTATGATGAGTGGTTCGGGCTCATTGCTGTTCTTTCACGTGGGGGTCATTCGCGCTCTTGCCGAGGCACAATTGCTGCCGTCCGTGCTCTCCGGATCCAGCGGTGGTGCGATAGTTGGCAGTATTGTGTCAACCCACTCCGAAAAAGAACTGCTTGAATTACTGCAACCCGAGCATTTTATGCAGTATTTGCCAAAAGCCGGTGATGAGCAGTACGCATCGCGACTCGCAGAACTGGAAGCGGCGGTCCAGCAATTTATTCCCGATATCACCTTCCAGCAGGCGTTTGCCAAAACTGGACGAGCAATGAATGTTTCCGTGGCGCCGGCTGAGACGCATCAAACCTCCCGCTTGTTGAACTCCATTACTTCTCCTAGTGTTCTCATGCGCAGCGCGGTAATGGCATCGGCATCTGTCCCGGGAATTTTTCCGCCGGTAACGCTGGAAGCTCTCGATAGTCATGGCGAACGAAAGTATTACCTTGCTTCCCGCAAGTGGGTGGATGGATCTGTGAGTGATGACCTGCCTGCCAAGCGCCTGGCGCGTCTTTATGGCGTCAATCACTTCGTAGTCAGTCAAACAAATCCCCACGTATTGCCTTTTGTCACTGATGGACACAGGAAGCAAAGCGCCAGAGGCATCATTACTGAAGCGGGGCGTCGGTCAGCGCGGGAGTGGTTTAATGCAGTCACACTACTTGCAGAGCGGCTTGATCGAAAAGGCGGGGTGATTTCGCAGCGCGCAAGCGTGATGCGGTCGATTATTAATCAGGACTATGTGGGGGATATCAATATTCTGCCGGACTACAAATTCCAAAATCCCCTGAAGCTGCTGACCTTCCCCGGAGAAAAAAAGTTGCGACAACTCATCGACTCCGGCGAGCGATGTACCTGGCCCAAGTTGGAAATGATTCGCTTGCAAACGCGTATCAGCCGTAAGCTGGATACTATTTTGGCGCAGACTACGGCGGTGAAGCACTAAAGATTTTGGAGTCTTGCATTGCGAACCAGTAAACAAACTACTCGATAACATAGGAAGAACGTCATGGCAGTGGGTGTAATTGCGACATTAAAGATTCAAGAAGGGAAAAATGCGGATTTTGAGCAGGCATTTCTGGGCCTTGCTGCGAAAGTGAAAGCGAACGAAGCGGGGTGCAACTTCTACGAGTTGCACGTGAGTAAGACGGATCCTCAGGAGTACAAAGTACTGGAGCAGTACGCCAGTGCGGAGGATTTAGCAGCACATGGTCAAACGGATTACTTTAAGGAAGCCAATATGGAGATGGCCACACTCGTTGCTGCCGCCCCTCATGTTGAGGTTCTGGACGCCGTTGAGTAGAGCCTGGCTGCGCTAATCGGCGCTTGCCACACCTATGACGCACCCGGCGTACAAAGCTTTACTCCTTGCGGTGCTAAGCGCCGCAAGCGCTACAGTTTTCTCCGACCAGCCTCTCTATGAGATCGGTAGACCGGCTAGCCCGGCTGCCATTCAAGCCTGGGATATAGATGTGAGGCCCGACGGGCTCGGTTTACCGGAAGGTCGTGGAAGTGCCCGGGAGGGCGCGTCTCTCTATCAGGCGCAGTGTGAGAGTTGTCACGGGGTGGGTGGAAGAGGAGGCCCCTTTGGGTCTCTGGTAGGTCGCCTTGCTGGCGATGCGTTTCCTTTCGGAAGTGATCCCACATTGGAAAAGACCATAGGTAACTACTGGCCCTACGCCACCACGGTGTTTGACTACCTGCGCCGCGCGATGCCGTTTGATGCACCGGGGTCACTGGAGGCGGATGAGGTTTACAGTCTGGTTGCTTACCTTCTGGCAGAGAATCGTATTATTAGCCCCGACCTGGAACTGACTCAAAGCAACCTGGCTAAAGTACGCATGCCTTCCCGAGACAAGTTTGTCCCGGATGATCGTCGGGGTGGCTATGAAGTGCGCTGAGATGTTGGCGAGAGCTTGGTAGTGGCAAAGCCGACGCTGAATCAACTTTCGAAGAAGTCCTCGCGGCGTCAGTTCCTGGTGGGTGCGGGCGCTGTGAGTACTGCTCTTGCCAGCAGCACCTTTGCGAATGCCCGCTTGCTGGGGACTGATCCTACCGCCATTCAAGGGGGCGCACCGGGACCGCAAGGAACGCGCTCGTCCTTTGAGCAATTGGCGAGAATCCCCGCGCTTAACATTGTATCTCTGACGCCTCTTCAAAAACTGCACGGTACGATCACGCCCTCGGATTTGCACTTTGAGCGTCATCATGCGGGGATCCCCGAGATTGACCCCCAGGAGCACAAGCTCATGCTGCACGGCATGGTTGAGCGGCCACTGGTCTTTTCGCTGGCGGAATTGAAGCGTTTCCCTGCGATGACGCGGACCTGTTTTATTGAGTGTTCCGGGAACCTTAATTTACGTGCTACGGAGAAATCCACACCCCAGATGCTTTGCGGTCTAACCAGCCAGAGTGAATGGACCGGTGTTTCTTTGCGCACGCTATTGCGTGAGGCTGGTGTTAAAGAGGGGGCGAGTTGGTGTCTGGCCGAAGGCTCAGACGCCGCGGTCATGGCGAGAAGTATTCCGCTAGACAAGCTTCTGGATGATGCCATGGTGGCTTATGCGCAAAACGGCGAGGCCCTGCGACCGGCACAAGGCTATCCCATGCGTTTGCTACTACCCGGCTGGGAGGGCAACACGAACGTTAAATGGCTGCGTCGTCTTGAGTTATCCGACGCGCCCTTCATGACGCGAGAAGAGACCTCAAAGTACACCGACCCCCTAAAAGGCGGAATTGCCCGGCAGTTTAGCGTAGTGATGGATGCGCGTTCGGTGATTACCACGCCTAGCTATCCGGGGCAGTTACAGCCGGGGTGGTCCGAGATAAGAGGCATTGCGTGGAGCGGTCGCGGTAAGATTGCTGCGGTCGATGTAAGCACCGATGCAGGTGTTACCTGGACTCGGGCGTCGCTACAGGGCCCTGTGCAGCCTAAGGCGCACACCCGCTTTGGCCTGCCCTGGAAGTGGGACGGAAAACCCACAGAGATTGCCAGCCGCGCCATTGATGAGACGGGTTATGTGCAGCCCACGCGACGGCAGATTATCGATGCTCGGGGGCCGGGTAATCAGGTGTATCACCTAAATCCCATCATGCATTGGATAATTGAGGCTGACGGCAGGGTGCTCTACAAAGCTGAGCCTTGGGCGTAGTCGCGCCCGAGTAGCGGGCCTGAGCAATTGTTGGGTGTCATCGCGGTTAAGCGACCAGCAAAGCGTTTGAATCCAAACCATAAGAAAATAAGAGATTAGCTATGACTTCACTGTCCCAGTTTTTTCAGCTTCACAGGTACAAGTCCCTGGTGCTCGCGGCGACAGCTATCGCTTTTACAGCGCTGCTGCTCCTTCCAGCACCGAGCATGGCGCAGACGGAATTGCCCTCAGCCGAGAGTACAGATCCGCGATTGCTGGGTTGGATGACGGGCGTGCCGCCAGAGAGTGCCAAGTTAGTGCGTCACGGTGATCTGAGTTTCTATCGCTTTCCACAGACACGGTGGACCTTTTCACACTTTCGGGAGCTCATGCCGACCAAGCGAATCTGGCGGGGCGCTGGCCCTGTCGTGCCACTTTCCTCCAAGTTCGATAGCGCGATAGATGATGTCGAGTTTGTGCCCATGAACCGCGAGTCTCCAATGGACTGGGCGGAGATGCTGGCAGCGACTTATGCCGACGGGGCGCTTGTGCTCCATCGTGGCGAGGTGGTCTACGAAAAGTATTTTGCAGCGGGCTCGCGGCATACACCGCATATGTCGTTCTCTATGACCAAATCCTACTACGGCACTGTAGCCGCGATGCTCGTTGAAGAGGGTGCGTTGGATGCGGGCAAACCCGTTAGCGACTACATTCCCGAGCTCGCCGACAGCGGCTTTGGCAGTGCCACGGTTCGCCAGATCATGGACATGACCACGGCCATTGATTACTCCGAGGACTACACCGACCCCAATGCACACGTCTTTGACTTTGCGCGGGCGGGCGGAATTTTCCCCAAGGGTGATTACGATGGCCCTGAGGGTTTCTACGCCTATGTCGCAACGCTGCAAAAAGAAGGCGAGCATGGGCAGGCTTTTAGTTATCGTTCAGTGAACACCGAAGTCCTGGGATGGTTGATTGCCCGCGTAACAGGATCCAATGCTGTGGACGTTGTTCAGGAGCGAATTTGGGGTCGACTGGGTGCCGAAGAAGACGCCTACATCCTTATCGATACTCTGGGCACAGGTTGGGCAGCAGGAGGTTTAAACGCGACACTGCGTGATCATGGCCGCTTCGGCGAGATGATGCGTCGCAACGGACAGTGGAATGGCCAGCAGATTGTTCCGCCCGCTGTGATTGAGGATATCCGAAACGGAGGCGACCCGGATAAGTTTGCCAAAGCGTCCTATGCCACGCTGCCGGGCTTTAGTTACCGTAATCAGTGGTGGATCCATCATAACCCGAATGGGGCTTTTAGTGCGCGAGGCGTTCACGGCCAGACTATTTACATCGATCCCACGGCGGAGATGGTCATTGTGAGGCTTGCCTCCCACCCTTTAGCGGCAAATGCGAATTACGATGATGTGTCATTGCCCGCTTATCAGGCGGTCGCCGATTACCTGATGAAGCGACAGTGACGTTGCGGACAGGAGGTTTGCTATGAGTAGTGGTTTCGAATTTAGCCAGGTAGATGTCTTTTCCGATGAGCGTTATCGAGGCAATCCGGTAGCTGTTGTCCACGGGGCAGACTCGCTGACGAGCGAGGACATGGCTTGCTTTGCGCGCTGGACCAACCTATCCGAAACCACGTTTTTGCTTTCTCCAAGCACGACTGATGCGGATTACCGTTTGAGGATTTTCACACCCGGTGGTGAGCTGCCCTTTGCAGGACATCCCACACTGGGGAGCTGTCATGCCTGGCTGGAGGCGGGTGGGGCGTCCAGAGATGAGGTGATGGTGGTACAAGAGTGCGAAGCTGGACTTGTGCGCATTCGCAGGACTACTGAGGGACTGTCCTTTGCTGCGCCGCCCGTATTGCGCTCGGGTGCTTTGGAGCCCGGTTTGTTGCAAGAACTTATGGCAGCCCTAAATTTGCCGGAAGAAGCCCTGCTCGCACATCAATGGGTGGACAACGGCCCCGGCTGGTGTGCACTGCTGCTCGATTCAGCACAACGGGTGCTGGATGTTGTGCCTGACGTGTCGGCATTGGGTGAAACCTGTCTGGGATTGGTGGGCGCCTATCCCACAAATAGCCCGGCGGATTTCGAGGTTCGCGCCTTTGTACCCTCTTTAGGCGTGCCAGAAGACCCCGTCACGGGGAGTCTCAATGCGAGTATCGCGCAGTGGCTTATTGGGGAAGGGCGCGCGCCAGATAGCTACATCGCATCACAGGGGACGGTGATCGGTCGATCTGGGCGAATTCAGATCTGCCGTGAAGGCGAAACGGTATGGGTAGGGGGAGCCACGAAGACCTGTATTCGCGGGGTTGCAACTTTTTAGCTGGAAACTTAAAAATCTATCGTTCGACGTGTCTAGTGGAGTTTTTCCTGCATATTGGCATCTGAAGCCACGCTCTATTGGGATATTTGATGCTCAAATAGACAGGAAAATCGATAATTTTACCCACCATACGACTTTGAATCGTATCGGGGATAGTGTTTACTAGCGCTAAGTCCCCGCAAGACACTTCAGATACTAACCAAACTCAGCGATATGAGTGGTTAGCGCTTTATATCCCTAGGGAGGGGTTTGTTTAATGAGGAAGTATTGTCAAAAGAGTCGTTCCGTACTCAGTCTCAGTGTTGCCGCAGCGGTAGCGTCGCTAACCGCAGCCACGTCTAGCAGCGTTTTCGCGCAACAAAGTGAGGATATTCAACTCGAAGAGGTCGTCGTCACCGGATCGCGTATTGCTGGTGACCCCAATGCCACCGGGTCCCAGCCTGTTCAAAGCCTGAACGCAGAGGATATTGCTATCTCGGGCGAGTTTTCGATCTCCGATCTTGTTAATGATATCCCAGCTCTGTTTTCGTCATCGACATCGGAAAACTCTATCGACGGTAACAATGCTGATGACGACGGCGCTAACATTCTCAACCTTCGCGGTTTGGGTGCAGCGAGAACGCTGGTGCTTGTAGACGGGCGACGTCACGTGGCCGGTTCTGCAGGAACTCAGGCGGTTGACGTAGGCTCCATCCCTATGCAGCTTATTGAACGTGTCGAAGTACTGACCGGGGGTGCATCTGCTGTTTACGGCGCAGATGCGGTGACCGGGGTAGTGAACTTTGTACTCAAAGATGATTACGAAGGCTTTGACGTAGATCTAATGTCGGGTATTTCCGGTGAAGGTGACGCTAACCAGACAAGCGTCTCAGCTATCTGGGGTAATAATTTCAGCAATGGTCGTGGCAACATTGCCGTGGCTGTGGACTACCGTACTGACGAAGGACTGGAGGCAGGTGAGCGAGGCGCCGATGGTGTTCTTATTGGCTCCGGTCGCGATTGGGTTAACCCAGACCTGCGTTTTCAACAAGGTGATATCTCCGGTGACACACCGAACTTTGCGCAGTACTTCAATTATGCCAATACCGGTCTGACGGATTTTGGTCTGCCTATTCCGTCGCAGGAACAGTTTATCGCTGACTATCAGTCTGAGTTCGGCATGGCGCCGGCGATCACCGCTGCTGAAGAGGCGCTCTTCTCGCAAGCAGCGAATGCGCCACAGCGTGCTGTTGAAGTGGGCCGAACATTCCCGTTTACGTCGGGTTATGGCTACATCATTCCTGGCAATCCTTATTCCTTTGGTGGATTTGACCCAGCAGTCGATATCGACCTTGACGGCAATGGTCGTGGCGACTGCCTGGACTCCTTCACAGGCTACAACTCGTCCTTTGGTGCAGCGTCGTTTGGTGTTGTAGGCGGTTGCTGGAATGTAGGCGCAGACGGGAGTTACGCCCCGGTGCAGGATGGGCGTGTGGCAGGTAACTTTCAGGGTTTTGGTGGTGACTCTTTTAACACCATTCAACAGCCACGAGGCTACATCATTACGCCAGAAGACAAAGCGACCATTAACCTTATTGGCCACTTTGATGTTAATGAGCGCATGACAGCTTTCGGCGAGGTCAAGTATTCCTGGCAGGAAAACGAAAACGTAGAAGCCCCGACGTCCTATTGGGATCTATTGTTTGGCGATAAGGATAATCCATTCTTGCCAGCGTTTATCCAGCCTCTCGCGCAGGAACTTGGTGGTGTCGCTATCACCGTCGACCCCATTGGTCTTGGCCCCAGCACGCGTACGACCGAACGTGAAACCTATCGTATAGTCGGTGGGCTCGAGGGGTCCTTTGCTAACGGCTGGACTTACGAGGTTTCTGCAAACTACGGGCGCTTCGAGCAACGCATCGAAAGGTCTAACGAAGTGATTTTCGATCGATACCTTGCAGCGATTGATGCGGTTACTGACGAGGGCTCGGGAGAGGCTACTTGTCGCTCATCCGTTGATCCGACTGCGCCGCTTACGACCACACCCTTTGATATCCCCGTTGTGGATCCAGGATATTTCTCTTTTACGCCGGGTGATGGTCAGTGTGTTCCGCTGAATATCTGGGCGGGTCAAACGGGTATTACACCCGAGGCGGTGGATTTTGTAACACGCTCGACAACGACTCAGACCACGATTGAGCAGACAGTTTTCTCTGGCTTTATCGCTGGTGATACAGAGGATTGGTTCTCTCTGCCTGCTGGTCCTATCGCATTTGCAACAGGTCTTGAATATCGTAAAGAAGAATCTGCCCTTGAGTGGGATTCCTATGCAAGAGGGGTTTTGCCTGCGGGTTCACCATTCGGAGAAGGCACTAATATCAGCGATGTGAGTGACAATGCGCAGTTGCTCTTCCAGCCTAGCCTGGCGAACATCAACGAGACTGGTGACTACGATGCCACGGACATATTCCTCGAAGTTAGCGTGCCCTTGTTAGAAGGTGCTCCTTTTGCTGAATCTCTCGTTATTGATGCCGCAGTGCGTGGTTCTGACTACAGCACCATTGGCGAGGCATTTACCTGGAAGACGGGTCTAAGCTGGGCGCCGGTAGAAGATATTCGATTCCGAGCAACCTTCGCCGAGGCGGTGCGGGCGCCTAATATCAATGAACTGTTCGCGCCAACGACAGGCACGACGTTTCGACCTAACGATCCTTGTGATGCCGCTCAGCTAACAGCTATTGCTGGAGAAGATCCGGCGCTGGCAGCTCAGATTCAGGCGAACTGCGTTGCGGACTTCAGTGCTATTGGCTTGAATCCTGTCGATGGATCAGGAAACTACACCTTCGCTGACCCACTTTCAGCGGCCTTCCCCGGTACCGAAGGGGGTAACGACCAGTTGCAGGAAGAGACAGCTGAGACCCTGACTGTTGGCTTGGTGTTCCAGCCCACTTTCCTTGAAGGTCTGACGGTGAGCGTGGACTATTGGCAGATCGAGATTGAGGATGCTATCGAAGCTGTATCTGCTCAGGATATTGTCGATGCCTGCTATCGCGGCTCCACTTTGAATGAGGCTTTCTGCGGATCTTTTACGCGAAACGGTGATTCTGGCTCGGCACAGTTCGGTGGATTTAATTTCCTTGAGCAGTCCTTGGTGAACTTCGCTGCGCTGGAGTCCGACGGTATCGACTTCTCAGCAGGCTATGACTTCTCCATTGGTGAGCATGGCTTTGGAGTGACGGTCGCGGGAACCTACGTGAATGAGCTCAATCGCTTTTCGGACCCGCTGGATTCCTCAGTGGTTGACGTAGAGCTGGGAGAGATCAACCGACCAGAGCTCGCAGGTAACATCTTCCTCAACTGGTACTGGAAAGATCTGCAGGTACAGTGGCAGACGCAGTATCAGGACGAGCAGCTGTATGCTTACCTCGAGATTGAAACTGCCGAGACACTGTATGGTCCTTCAGTTGTCCAGGATGAGTTCTGGCAGCACGACATCGCTGTAACTTATGCCTTCAAAGAAACTATGAGTGTTTACGGTGGTGTTCGTAACGTGACTGATGAAGAGCCCTTCATTACGAACTTCGGCTACCCCGCCAGCCCCCGTGGTCAGTTCTTCTATCTGGGTCTGAATATGAGCTTCGGTGGGTTCTAAACCACTCTAAGCCGCACTAAAGAACAGGCCGCCTGATGAAAATCAGGCGGCCTTTTTTTTGGTTTGGATTGTGGTGTGTGTCTATTGTGAAGTGAAAAGAAAAAGAGACGAGCCTACCGCAACGACCCTAGGAGCCTCTGGAAGCCCTCACTAGGCCAAGCGGCGATAAACGCGGGTGACGAGCTCTTCCGCAATGAGCATCCCGGCGACCACCGCTATGAACGCCAATACACCGTGCATGGCGCCTGAGAAGTGAATAGCGTCCCCCAGCACACGATCAACGGCACCGAGCATGACAAACTTTGATCCAAACAGGATAAGCCATGCGCTGAAGAACTTCAGGAATGTCCAAAGAGATCCGCTGTGTGTGTCGAACCAACTCCCCACGCGATGTTCCAGCGCTAAAGTGGCTTGCAGGAGTAGTTGCAGTAGGATGGCTGCTATCAGCGAAGTGCTAAAGCTATCTATCGAAACGCGGTGCCAGTACTCGGCAAAGAGGTTGATGACCACGAGGTCAGCGAGGAGCGCAATGAGGTAGCGTGTCAGCAATCGCTGACGAGTCGTTGGGACTTCAGCCGTGGCCGCAACGATGTGGTGGTGAGTTTTAATGATTTGGCCCCTCGGTAGTTAGCGTTAATCGGGATGCTTCGACCGATGTTCTAAAGATGATCATCGCTTGGCTACTTTGTTAGTTCATAAAGAGATTTGCCGCTAGCACCGCGATAGGAAACCCGATGAGCGTGCGCATAACAAAGATGCCCAGCAGAGTAAGCACGTTGATCTTTAAGGCGCTGCGCAGCAGCAGTGACCCTACCTCAGAAAGATAAATGAGTTGGGTGAGAGACACCGCCGCGATCACAAATCGGGTGAGTTCGCTTTCGACTCCCTGACCGATGGCCGCAGGTAAGAACATGTCCAAAAAACCGACCATGAATGTGGGTGCAGCGGCATCGGCATCGGGTAAACCGAACCACTGTAAAACGGGAATCAGTGGTGCCGAGAGTATTTGCATGACCGGCGTGAACTCGGCCACAGCCAGTCCTAAAGTACCTATGAGTATCACTAGCGGCACAAGGCCCATCCAGATATCCATTACGTGCTTAGCCGACGTTGCCAGGTATTGTTTCAGGTCGGGGCCCGTGGCAGCCCGAGTCTTTGCAGCTACGAGTGCTTTGCTTAACAGGCCGAGCTTGTCGCTGTCCTCGCTTTGAACATCTAACGGGGGCTTATCCTGCGGAAGCGGTTGAATGCCCCGCAGTGGTGGCAGGCGAGGCAATAAGACTGCACAACACAGTCCGATACTTACGATCGTGGCATAGACAGAAAAGAAGTGTTCGCGAAGCCCAATGAATTCAATAACAAAGAGGCAAAAAGGCAGGCTGGTTATAGAAAAGTTGGTCGCAATGACGATGGCTTCGCGGCGTGAGTAGAAGCCCTGTTCGTATTGGCTGATAGTAATGAGTACGCCTACGGCTGCGGCTGCGAGCCAGCTGGCCAGAGCATCCACGGCAGCGCGACCGGGGAGGGTAAAAAGCCGTCGAAACAGCGGCTGTAGCAGCGTACCGATAAACTCCATCAAGCCGTAATCCGTGAGCATCGGGAGTAAAAATGACGCACACAGAAAGATAGTGACAATGGTTCCGCCCAAGGAAAACAGCGCAACGGCGCCCGTGTACTCGTTCCAAATGAACTCGGGCCCGAGTTCAAACACAATGAGCCAGGCGCAAATCGTGCCGAGCAGTCTTAGGCTCAGCCAAAACACCGGGACATCAAATACCTGTGTTACGCCATGTTCGCGATAGCGTTCCTGCAGCCGTGGATTAAGGGCTCCGGCAATAGTTAGTAGCGCCGATACGGTGACAATCGATAAGAGGAATGCGGGCATCGCGCCCCCAATGCCCGCTTTGAGGGAGTCCGCAGCGACGCCCAGCAATATGGTCCAGGCACCGTCGTAATAAATGGGGCAAAGGAAAACAGCGGCCCCCAACAGGGAGGGTACAAGGAAGCGACGCAGACTAGCTTCGTCGGAGCCATGCTGGGGTGCTTCATTCATGACGCGATGATCCTCGGGATCCACTAACGCGATAGATCCACCACGGCGCGTCCGCGAACCTTGCCTGCAAGAATATCGGGGGCACGGCCCAGAACCTCACTAAAGGGTAAGTCAAAGGACAGGGCGTCCAGCTTTTGCATATCCAGTTCTTCCGCGAGCCGACGCCACGCTGTAAGCCTGCGCGCCATAGGTGCTTGCACGGAATCAACGCCCTGAAGGCGCACGTTGCGCAGGATAAACGGCATCACGGTGGCAGGTAGGTCTGCGCCCTGCGCGAGGCCACAAGCGGTCACGACCCCATCGTAACGGGTCTGGGCGATAGCATTAGCGAGCGTATGGCTGCCCACACAATCGATTACCCCAGCCCACTGTTCTTTTTGTAGGGGCTTACCCTTTTCTGAAAGCGCTGCGCGGTCGACAACGCCCGCAGCGCCGAGCGACGTCAGAAACTCGGTTTCGCTAACACGACCGGTAGACGCAATGACTTCATAACCCAATCCCGCGAGGAGGCTAATCGCTACGCTGCCAACGCCACCGGCCGCGCCGGTTACCAATATCTGGCCGTCCCCGGAAGCGGGGCCGTTGCTCTGGAGTGCCATGACACTGAGCATCGCGGTGTAGCCCGCTGTGCCAATAGCCATGGCCTGAGCATTGGAGATAGACGATGGAAGCTTGACCAGTAGATCACCGCTTACCCGTGCTCGTTCAGCGTAGCCTCCGTGAAGATACTCCGACGCACCATAGCCATTCATCACTACCCGGTCGCCTGCGGCAAAGTCGGCGTGCTGTGACTCTAAAACGGTGCCGGAATAGTCAATGCCAAGAACCAGGGGGTGTCGCTGCGCTATGGGTGCGGCACCGGTAATGGCTAAACCATCTTTGAAGTTCAGCGTTGAGTACTCGACGGCCACGGTGACGTCACCCGCGTCCAGGTCATCAAGAGTGAGTGTCTCGTAACTGCTGGAGAGTGTGTCGTCTTTGCGTGCGACCAGTGCGTTAAAACTTGCTGACATAGTAAATCCTTAGTGAATGGCTGGGGGGTTCCCCAGGGTTTCTAGCCAGCGGGGAGTGTTGAATGAGCGATCAGTCTCGCCCAGCGCAGCGTGATAATCCCGGGCCAAATCATCAAGGGTTTCCTTAAGGAGTGCGGTGGCTGATGCCGAGCGCTCTGCTGTTGCGCCTGCAAGATCCTCGAGACGAACTCGCTGTCCAGGCTCCAAAATATACAAGCGTATACCAGCAGGGTCCGGGACTTTTGGTGCGAGACGCACGCGCTCCAGATCAAGCTCCACAACCACGACACCGTTGCTGCCGATGACTTCTATCTCTCGCTCATTGCCGTGGATAATCATCCCGGCACCTTCACACAAGCCGAAGCCAAAGCGCTCTTGCTGCGCCGCGCACGCAATAAGCAGGCGACCAAGGCGGTGGCGTCGCACAAAATTTTGATCAATGAGTCCCAGGCGAGTCAGGCCAATTCCCCGCTCGACAACGACGCCGGAAAAACTCGCGTCTTCTGAGCTTCCGTAGCGCCAGGCAGAAACACTGTCGCCTTCGGCAATCATGCGATTGCCCAGGGCCGTGGCGGAGGCAGCCACTGCGACCAATGGCGTGCCGCGCTCGTAAGCCGTAACGATGCTGTGCAACACGGGCGTGGCCTCTGCGCAATGAAGCAAAGCTTCCGTTACGCGGCGTTGATCGCCGCCCGTAAAGAAAAGACTGCCCATGCGCTCTATAGTCTTGAGAAGCGCACGGTCGCGGCTCGCCCGCTCGATATTGTGCAGGGAGATAGGCAGAAGTTCGGCTTGAACATTCTCACTGGCCAGCCAATCGAGATAGCGCTCTGCCATTGCGGTCGGCTCGCCAGAGGCTGTGGAGAGTACGCCAACAGGCTCTCGAAGCTCGCTCAATAGCTTTTGCCGTGCCGCATAGGACCAATCGATGGGTGTACTTCCCAGCATGACCAAACGAGCTTCTGGAGCAGGGTCCGGACGGAGAACCTGTGTGCTTTCACTGAGCGGACAAGCATCCAGAGCGGCGCAATGGATATCCAGATTGAAGTTTATGGCGCTATAACGAATCTCGCCGTTACGCACGGCTCTCAGCGCTCGAGAGCGGCGGGGGCGTCGTTGCACGTGCAGCGTGACCTGGTTCCCGTACTGCGCGTCAAAGGCGCTGGAGCTGTCTTTGCTGTAGAACGCCGGGTCGCACTCCACAAGGCGCAGTATCAGATCATGAAGTCCATAGCTGGCGAAGGCGTTTCTACGCACGGGTGCCGGCGAGCGATAAGAGGCTCGTCCAACCCGGGTACGTCGCTTGTCGGCTGCGGGAATAGGCTTGCCCCGCTGCAAGTCGATGGCGTCTCCATCATCCAGGTATGAAACGCGGGCGTTACGCACGCTAAACTCCGAGTCCTCGAAGCTGGCTTTGCGCAGGTCTATAAACAGTATCCCGGTCTCGCCAACCACTTCACCGCGAGAGCCCTGCACGATGAGCGCACTGTTTTCATCGATGCCGAAAGCGAGTGCTTCACCCGACAGTTGTGCGGCTTTGATAAGCCTGCCCACTCGTCCACGCTGGAGGAAGTGTTGATCGACCATCCCCCAGGTAAAAAAGCCCAGACCCTCGCCGAGGCGAAACGCATCGAAGTCCTCCGCGCCATTGTCACGGAGATCCACGCCGCGACTGATAGCGTTGAGCGAGGTCCCCCCCAGGATCATGGGGCCTGACATGATTGCCGCGCCGGCCGAGCTTCCGGCGATCAGGCCGCCACTAAAATAAAGATCGCGAATCGCCTTTAATGCCGGTGTTTCATTACCCTGCTGAACTAAGGTTCCCACAATGCGTGACTGATCCCCGCCCGTGAAAAATACGCTGCCAAACGCCTCCAGCCTTTCGATTAAGCGTAGATCGAAGGCAGATTCCTCGCGGTTTTCGTAGAAAATGGGTACGAGCTCAGCATAGAAACCCTGGGCACGGAATTCTTCGACGGTTTCTGCGCCCACCTCCTCGGGATAGCCAGAAGCCATGGAACATACGGCAATTCGACCGTCGCACCGCTCGAGGAGCGCTTTAAACAGCGCCGTGTTGTCTGCCTCAAATCGCCCGCCAATGAGAGCCAGTGAGCCTAAGGCCTGGCGATCACTCTGGTTAGTTTTTTGTATAGATTCAGGCGTCAATGTGCGTCCCGGAGCTGGGCAGTCGAAAGTTTGAAAGTACGGGCGACATTATCACTAAAGTGTCGTGAATAAGCGACCATCCACCGCTTTCAAGCCGTGTCTTTCGCGGGTAGAGTAGAGGAGTCCCAGATCGGTTCGGAGTTATCCCATGCAGTTCCTCGATACCAGCGTGTACCGTGGCCCCAATGTCTATGCGCTTTTTCCGGTAATCCGGCATACGGTAGATCTTGGCGTGCTTGAAGAATGGCCCACAGGGCGTCTGGGTAAGGGTTTTGTAGACGATCTGGTGGCTGCGCTTCCCGGTCTGGCAGACCATGGCTGTTCCTATCGCGAACCCGGCGGTTTGATCCGGCGCATGTTGGAGGATGAGGGGACTTGGCTGGGACACGTTCTTGAACACATGGTTCTCGAGTTGCAGGGCATCGCCGGCTACGACGTGTCGTTTGGTAAGACGCGATCAACCGACGAAACTGGCGTCTACGACATGGTCTTTGAGTTTGAAGAAGAGTTTGCCGGTATTCAGGCCGGCGAGCTTGGCCTGGACCTGTTGCACTCGCTTTTACCCAAGGAATTGCGACCTTCAGGGGCCCCGGACGATTTTGATTTTGCGGCAGAGCGGGATCAGTTTATTCGGGCCTGTCAGTCGCGCTCTCTCGGCCCAAGTACCCACTCGCTGGTTAAAGAAGCAGAGGCGCGGGATGTTCCGTGGATACGCCTGAACGAACACAGTCTGATCCAGCTGGGACATGGTCGTTATCAGCAGCGATTGCAGGCGACGATCACCAGTGCCACACCGCACATTGCGGTGGAGCTGGCTTCGGAGAAGGATGAGACCAATCGTATTCTAGGCGACCTGGGCTTACCTGTGCCGCGACAGGCACTGGTCTATCGTTTGCGTCGCGCCATAGCGGCCGCGGAGCGCATTGGCTATCCCGTGGTACTCAAGCCCCTGAATGCCAACCATGGGCGGGGAGTGACCACCGATATTCAAAACGAGGAACAAGTCGAAAAAGCCTACGACAAAGCCAAGGAGCACAGCGACGGCGTTATCGTTGAAACTTTCCTTCAGGGACTGGATCACCGACTCCTGGTTGTTGGTGGTCAATTGGTGGCGGCCGCCAAGCGCGTCCCCGCACACGTGGTGGGCGATGGCAGCTCAACGGTAGAAGAACTGGTTGCCAAGGTAAACGAGGACCCTCTGCGCGGCGTGGGACACGAAAAAGTGCTTACACGAATCTCTCTGGATGCCGCTGCTGAACGTATGCTGAACCAATCGGGCATGAGTAGCGATAGCGTCCCGGGCGAGGGCGATATCGTATACCTGCAACCCACCGCGAATTTGAGTACGGGTGGCACCTCCGTGGATGTTACGGATGTGATTCACCCGGATAACAAGAGTATGGCCGAGCGGGCCATTCTTGCTCTTGGTTTGGATGTGGGTGGTGTGGACTTCATTACCACGGACATCACTCGCTCTTACGGAGAAGTTGGTGGTGGCATCTGCGAGTGCAACGCGGCGCCAGGATTTCGGATGCACGTTGCGCCCTCAGAGGGCGAGCCTCGAAACGTGGCAGGCCCTGTTATCGATATGTTGTTCCCCGAGGGCAGTCCATCGTCCATTCCCATCGCAGCGATTACCGGTACCAACGGAAAGACCACCACCTCAAGAATGCTGGCGCACATTCTGAAAATGTCCGGCTTAACTGTGGGGCAAACAAGCACCGATGGTGTCTACATCGACGGTCGTCTGACGGTAGCGGGGGACATGACAGGTCCAACGGCTGCTCAGATCGTTCTGCGCGACCCCTCAGTAAATGCAGCGGTGATGGAGACAGCTCGTGGCGGCATTTTGCGTAGCGGCCTCGGTTACCAACGTTCCAACGTGTCAGCCTGTTTGAACATTGCTGCCGATCACCTGGGTCTCAAAGGTGTCGATACCCTGGAAGACCTCGCTGAAGTGAAGCGCGTTGTGGTGGAAGTCGCTCGTGACGCCGCGGTACTCAATGCCGACGATGTTCACTGTCTGCAAATGGCCGATCATTGCACGGCAGAAAAGCTCTGCTATGTCACTATGAATCGCTCCCACCCATTGGTGCGCGAGCACATCAAGGCCGGTGGTACCGCCCTGGTTCTCGAGCAGGGAATCAATGGTGGAATGATCACGCTCTACGATGAGCAGGGCCACAATATCCCGCTGCTGTGGACTCATTTGATTCCGGCGACGCTGGAGGGTCGAGCCTTACACAATGTGCAAAATGCCATGTTCGCCGCGGCGCTGGCATATCACATGAATGTTGATCTGGAGAATATTCGACAGGGGCTGCGCACCTTCGATAGCACCTTCTTTCAGTCTCCTGGTCGTTTAAACGTTTATGACAAGCATCCCTTTAAGGTGATTTTGGATTACGCCCACAACCCTGCGGCTGTGAAGATGGTCTGTGATGTGGTGGATCGCTACGAAATTGGTGGACGCAAAATTGTCGTGCTCACCATGCCTGGGGATCGTCGTGATGAGGATATCGTCGAAGTAGCGGGTATTGCCGCGGGTCACTTTGATCATTATATCTGCCGCCGTGATGACAATTTGCGCGGACGAGAGCCCGGAGAAGTGCCGGGCTTACTCAAACGCGGCCTTCTGGACGGCGGCGTTTCCGAAGACAAAATTCAGATTATTGAAAGTGAAGAAGAGGCTAACCAGGCAGCCCTGGATATGGCTAGAGGAGGAGATCTTCTACTGATTCTTGCGGATCATGTGACTCGTTCCTGGAAGCAAATTATTTACTTCCAGCCTGGGGAGGATGTGGTCAGCGAGCAAGGTGATCGTCCTGCTATAGAGGTGCCTGAGGAGTTCGAGGGTAGTTTCTCCTTTTCTGATGATGTGGAGTTGATTCGTGACGAGCGGGGCGTGCGGATCGCCCGGGAGAGCGACGACTAGTACTGCCATGCGTTTGCTTGATTCGAGGCGCCTCACCGGCGCGAATTTTTTGCTCAGTGGCCCCGGCGCTGTCCTGGATATCTCTGTGGATGACAGTGACCGCGAGCTGCTCATTGCGGCTTGGCGGCGTCACGCGAAACGCCTCCTGGGACAACTCGATTGGGATGACGAGGAGCTTGCGGTACGACCCTTCGATGGCGGGGTGAGCCTTGCCCTTTCTGCGCCTCTAGACGGTTTATATACCGCAACCGAACTCAACGAAACCGCCTATGAGGCGGCCAGGGATTTGATCGAGGGTGGGCAGCGTCACCTTCTGGTTCGCGCAGCGAGAGCACTGCGAGCAGAGTATCGGGACGAAGAACGTCCTAGACTTCAGCGGCTCATCACCACAGCTCGGGAACATGCAACGCCGGTTGTGGTGGATGAGGATGTTCTGACTCTGGGTACCGGTCGCTACAGCCAGAGCTGGGATTTGTTTGAATTACCCCATCCTGATGACGTGAAGTGGCGCCGTTTAAAAGCAGTGCCCACGGCACTCATCACCGGGACCAATGGAAAAACTACCACCGTGCGTCTGCTGGCATCGATTGCCAAAATCGCCGGACAGATCGCGGGGGTCAGTTCTACTGATTGGCTGGCGATGGGCGATGAACTGCTTGATAGAGATGATTACGCGGGCCCCGGTGGCGCCCGCATTGTGCTGCGAGATCAGCGCTGTGAGCTGGCGTTATTGGAGACCGCGCGGGGCGGCCTCCTGCGCCGCGGACTGGCAGTGGCGCGTGCCGACGTTGCGCTGATTACCAATATCGCGGCGGATCATTTGGGTGACTTTGGTGTAGAGACCGTCGAAGATTTGGCCGACGTAAAGTGGTCTGTGACTGCGGCACTCGATAGCGAGTCCAGTCTGGTGCTTAATGCAGAAGATCCACTTTTGATGGATCGAGCTGCCACTTCGCCTGCACCCCTTTGCCTGTTTTCCCTGTCTCCGTCAGCGCCCGCATTCAAGGCGCATATCGCCAAAGGTGGCAAGGGCTTTACGCTTCGCCGGGGACGTCTTGAGTACATTGATGGTGAGGAAGCGACAGGGTTCCTCTCTGTTAAGAAAATGCCTTTAAGTTATGGCGGTGTTGCGCGACACAATATTGCTAATGCGCTGGCCGCGGCTGCGGTAGCTCATGCATTGGGCATCGGTCTCAAGACTATTGCGAGAGGGCTGTGCGCTCTGGGTAATGACGATAATCCCGGTCGAGCTAATCTTTACACCGTGGCGGGTGCTACCTTCTTGATAGACTTTGCGCACAACCCCGCAGGCCTCGAAGCGCTGATGCCAATGATCGAGGGTCTTGCGGCTAAGCGTCGGGCCTTGGTCACCGGGCAGGCAGGGGACCGTGGCGATGAGGACATTCGTGCCTTTGCTGACGCATCCTCGACAGTACATTTTGATCGCATCTGGCTTAAACGCATGGATGGCCATGCCCGCGGTCGAGAAGAAGGTGAGGTCGCAAAGCTTATGCGTGACGCCTTCATTGCTCAGGGTCATAGCGCCAGGACCATCAGCTTTACTAAAACAGAGCTGGATGCGGCGCGCGCTGCTTTGCGATGGGCAAAACCCGGAGATCTAGTCGTATTGCTGTCCCATGAAAAACGCGAGAAAACCCGGGAGCTCATAGAGTCCCGGGTCGCTAAAGGAGCCAAATGATGTACCTCATAAGCGGGGCTGAATGTTTTGACCCCACAGCGCTTGGACAGCGTGATGTCCTTGTCGCGGGCAGTGAAGTTGTCGCTATTGCAGAGCCCGGTTCTTTGAATGTGGATGCCGAAAAAATTGACGCCAGTGGAAAGTTACTCGTGCCGGGTCTTGTTGATGCTTTGACGCACCCCTGTGGTGGTGGCGGTGAGGGTGGCTTTGGTAACCGCACCGCGGAGATGGACGTTGAGACTTTTGTGCGCGCGGGGGTTACTGCGCCCGTCGGTGCTCTCGGTACGGATTCTATCGGTCGTTCTCTGGATGTTCTTTACGGCAACGTTATGGGCATGCGTAGTCAGGGTTTGAATGCCTATATGCTAAGCGGGGCTTATCGTGTGCCGGCGCCGAGCCTTACGGGAGATATTGCCCGGGATATTTATCTCGTTGCACCCGTGGTTGGCGTTGGTGAGGTGGCGATTGCGGATCATCGTGGAACACAGCCCTCGGCGCAGGAGTTGCGACGCCTGGCGGCCGAAACGCAGCTTGGAGGGATTCTCGCGGGAGAGGGAGGCACCGTGCTTGTGCACGTGGGTGCTGGTGACGCGAGACTTTCGCTCCTGCGCGAGACCTTGGAGGGTAGCGATCTGTCCGCATCGGTGTTGTACCCAACACACGTGAATCGCTCAACCGCCTTGCTCGACGAGGCTGCCGAGTGGGCATTGCGGGGTGGCTACGTCGATATCACCGTGTCTACTACTCCAGAGCTCATAGCTGCAGGGGATATCACGGCCGATCAGGCCTTGCGTCGTTTGCTTGAGGCGGGTGCCCCTGCGGAGCAAATCACCCTGTCCTCGGATGCCGGAGGTTCCCTCCCGGTTTATGTGGACGGAGAGCTCGTGGGTCTGACAGCGGCTTCACCGGATTCACTCTCTGACCTGCTTCTTGGCTTGCTTACAGGGCACCCTGAGCTGTTCCCCGTCGCTCTTGCTGCCATGACACGCAATCCCGCATCTGCATTGAGGCTCAATGACGCTGGTGCGATAAGCGTGGGTAGTCGGGCAGACTTGCTGCTCCTGGATCCACAGGAAGGCCGGGTAGACGCATTGCTGTCCGGTGGACGTTGGATGCTGCGCGACGGCGAGTTCTTAGCTTAGTCTCCAACACCCAAAGTCTAAGCACTTCAGGGAAGAGTCACTTTTACGCAGAGCCGGATTTCTTAGGCGTTTTCAGCTATGCTTGAGTCATCGCACCGGCTGACCGTGCGTCAACATCGTCAGCAAAAAGCCGTAGGGCAGTTTTTGGTCTTACGCAGTGATTCACAAATGTGCTGACGGATAGCTGGAAATGAACTTTGAAGCCTTGGGCCTTTCACCGGATTTGGTGAAAGCCGTTATCGATCGCGGTTATACCCAACCGACTCCCATACAGTTAAAAGCTGTGCCTCTCGTGCTGGACGGACGAGATGTACTCGCTGCTGCGCAAACCGGCACCGGCAAGACCGCGGCCTTCGTACTCCCTATCCTGCAGCGCCTTGCATTTGTAGGTGCGGCACGTCGCGGTCAGGTGCGCACATTAGTCCTTACGCCAACACGAGAGCTCGCGTCCCAGGTGCACGAATCTGTGATGGACTATGGGAGCCACCTCGATTTGTATAGCACGGTCGTATTTGGCGGTGTAAAAGCAGAACCGCAGATCGCTGCCCTTAAGCAGGGCGTCGATACCCTGGTCGCTACGCCAGGTCGTCTTCTCGACCTGGCTCAGCAAGGCTTGGTGGACTTCTCCGCACTAGAGGTGTTGGTGTTGGACGAGGCGGATCGCATGCTGGATATGGGGTTTATCCATGATATCGAGCGCATCATTAGCCTCCTGCCTGAGAACAGGCAAACGCTCATGTTCTCGGCGACGTTTTCAACCGAGATCCGTTCACTGGCCTCCCAATATCTTGTGGATCCGGCTTGCGTCGAGGTCACCCCAGCAAACAGCACCACGGCACTGGTTGAGCAGATAGCCTATCCGGTGGATGGTGATCGCAAAACGGAGTTGCTGATACACCTGCTCGGTGAAGAACAGTGGTCCCAGGCGCTGGTTTTTTGTCGCACCAAACATGGCGCCAATCGCCTCACCCAAGAATTGCTCAACGCCGGGTTTACCACGGCACCCATTCACGGGAATAAAAGCCAAAATGCCCGGCAGCGGGCTCTGGATGCTTTTAAGGGCGGGGATCTTCAGCTATTGATTGCCACCGACATAGCAGCGCGTGGTTTAGACATTGACCAGCTCCCCGAGGTCGTGAATTTTGATTTACCCTCGGTGCCTGAAGATTACGTTCATCGCATCGGGCGCACGGGCAGAGCGGGCGCCACCGGGCGCTCTCATTCCCTGGTCTCGGCCAACGACGCGCCGCTGTTACAGGGCATCGAACATCTCATCCAGCAAGACATTCCTCGCGTTCATGTTCCGGGATTTGAACCCACAGACAGGCCGCCGTCACCCGATGATACGGAGTTAAAGTCTGGTGCAGGCGATCTGCCATCGAAGATTCGAAGACCACGCCCCGCTTCTCGTCAGCGCAAACGTTCCGGTAATGGTTCATCGCAAGCGCGAGGAAACGACGTAGATTCTCCCAAAAAGACCAGTTCCGCAGCCTGAGTTTTCACGCCTGTCTATCTGTGTTTTACTGATCAAATACCCTTAATTTGCAGGAGTGAGTAGATGAAAACACGCGCAGCAGTTGCCCTGGGTGCAGGCAAACCTCTGGAGATTATGGAGGTTGATTTGGAGGGACCTCGCGCCGGAGAAGTTCTCGTTGAGATCAAGGCCACGGGTGTGTGTCATACCGACGCGTTTACGCTTTCTGGCGACGATCCTGAGGGCGCTTTTCCCGCAATTCTCGGTCACGAGGGCGCAGGTGTTGTCGTTGAGACGGGGCCAGGTGTTACCGGCCTGGCGCCCGGAGACCACGTCATTCCCCTCTACACGCCGGAGTGCCGGGAATGTGACTTTTGCTTGAACCCAAAGACCAATCTTTGTCAGGCGATTCGCGAGACCCAGGGGCAGGGTGTCATGCCGGATGGAAGCAGCCGTTTTTCTCTAGACGGCAAACCCTTACTGCACTACATGGGGTGCTCAACGTTTTCGAATTACACCGTACTGCCAGAAATTTCCCTGGCCAAAGTGCGTAAAGACGCGCCCTTCGAGAAAATCTGTTACATCGGCTGCGGTGTCACCACGGGAATCGGTGCTGTCGCTTTCACAATGAATGTGGAGGCTGGCGCTACCGTCGCGGTGTTTGGTCTGGGTGGCATTGGTCTCAACGTCGTGCAGGGCGCGCGTATGGTGGGTGCTTCCCGAATTATCGGCGTTGACCTCAACCCCGAGCGAGAGGCCCTGGGTCGTCAGTTCGGTATGACCGAGTTTGTGAATCCCAAGGATGTTGATGACATCGTCGGCCATCTCGTGGAGATTACCGGCGGTGGCGTGGACTATAGCTTCGAATGCATTGGTAACGTCAATGTCATGCGTCAGGCGCTGGAGTGTTGCCACAAGGGCTGGGGGCAGAGTTGCATCGTGGGCGTTGCCGGTGCAGGGAAAGAAATATCTACACGGCCTTTCCAGTTGGTGACCGGTCGAAGCTGGCGAGGCACTGCCTTTGGCGGCGCGCGTGGTCGAACGGATGTGCCACGTATTGTCGATTGGTACATGGACGGTCGCATCAATATCGACGACTTAATCACCCACACCATGCCACTGGATGACATCAACAAGGCCTTCGATCTCATGCATTCGGGCGAGAGCATTCGCTCCGTCGTACTTTACTGAGGCGGCTATGGAGTTAGTATCATCAGCGCGCAGTTTTGCAGGTCAGCAGTTACGGTTTAAGCATCGCTCGACGGTGCTTCATTGTGAGATGCATTTTTCACTGTATCTCCCACCGCAGGCCGAAAGCGGAAGTGTGCCTCTCCTGACCTGGCTCTCGGGACTCACCTGCACAGACGAAAACTTTGTTCAGAAGGCCTGCGCTCAACGCGCCGCCGCAGAGCACGGTGTCGCAATTCTCGCCCCCGATACCAGCCCTCGGGGAGAGGGTGTAGCCGACGATGCTGACGGCAGCTGGGACATGGGCTTGGGTGCAGGTTTCTACGTCAATGCTACGCAGGAGCCCTGGGCTGAGCATTATCGGATGTACGATTATGTTCTCGATGAACTGCCGTCGCTCATCGCTCAGGAACACCCTGTAGACCTCACGCGACAGAGCATTTTTGGTCACTCTATGGGTGGGCATGGCGCGCTGACCGTTGCGCTTAAGAATCCCCAGCGCTACAAAAGCGTATCGGCCTTTGCGCCGATTTGTGCACCGCTGCAATGCCCCTGGGGCGAGAAAGCGTTTTCAGCCTATCTGGGCGACGATCGTGCTTTGTGGGCCGCTCACGATAGCTGTGAATTGATTCGCGCAGCGACGCAGCATGTCCCACTCTTGGTAGATCAGGGTTCGGGGGATAACTTTCTGACAGAGCAGTTAAAGACTCCGTTGTTAGAAGCTGCCTGCACGCAAAGCGCCTATGCGGCGACAATTCGCATGCAGGAAGGCTACGACCATAGCTACTTTTTTATCGCCAGTTTTATGGATGAGCACATCGCCTTTCATGCGCAGCATTGCGCTATTTCGAGCTAAACTCACAGCGGTTCAAGGCTCTACTAGCGGCCACAAACGGAGTCTTGGTGTCCTCATAGACTTCCCGCAAGCCACAGGATTCCCGTTCAGGCAGGTGGTTTTTGAGGGCTGTCATTTACGGTCTATTTTGCTAAATCCCCGGGTCATTGAGTGGCAGCAGCAGCCCTTGCACTATCCGGGTCCCCGGTTTTCTGTCCAGGAGTTTTACCATGCCTCATTCTGCTTTTATTTACGATGCCGTTCGCACCCCTCGTAGTAAGGGCAAGCCCGGAGGTAGCCTCCACGAGGTAAAGCCTCTCGATCTGGGTGCAGGCCTTTTGCGGGCACTGCAGGAGCGTCATGACCTGGATACCAGCTACGTTGATGACGTGGTGATGGGCTGCGTCACCCCCATCGGTGAACAGGGCTCGGATATCGCCAAAATGTTGGTGCAAAATGCCGACTGGGATGAGTCCGTCGCCGGTGTACAGTTAGACCGATTTTGCGCCTCCGGTCTTGAGGCAGTGAACATCGCTGCGCAAAAAGTCGCGTCCGGTTGGGAAGATCTGGTTGTCGCTGGAGGTATCGAGTCGATGTCTCGCGTGCCTATGGGATCCAATGGCGGCCCCATGAGTTCCGATCCCGCTTTCGCCGCGAAGACCGGCTTCGTACCTCAGGGTATCGGGGCAGACACCATTGCTACGCTGGCAGGCTGGAGTCGCGAAGACGTCGATCGCTATGCCGTAGAGTCCCAGCGTCGTGCCGCTCACGCACGGGATAACGGCTATTTCGACAAGTCAGTCGTACCCGTGCGCGATGAGTCTGGTCTGCCTATTCTTGAAAGAGATGACTTTATCAAGCCGGGTACCACTCTTGAGACGTTGGGCGGTTTAAACGCATCTTTTGAGATGATTGGTCAGTTCGGCTTTGACGATGTGATTCTGCGGAAATATCCGGTACTTGATCACATTGATCATGTGCATACCCCTGGCAACTCCTCGGGAATTGTTGACGGCTCCAGTGCCGTTCTCATCGGCAGTGAAAAAGCAGGTAGTGACTTAGGGCTCACTCCTCGAGCGCGTATTGTGGCGACAGCCGTGCTCTCTACAGACCCCGTCATTATGCTCACGGGTCCTGGTCCAGCGGCGAAAAAGTGCCTTGAGAAAGCCGGTATGAAGAACGAAGACATTGATCTTTGGGAGATTAACGAGGCCTTTGCATCGGTGGCTCTGCGCTACATGCAGGACCTGGGTATTGATCACGAAATCACCAATGTTAATGGCGGCGCTATTGCTATGGGTCATCCTCTGGGTGCGACCGGGGCGATGTTGGTGAGCACTATGCTCGACGAGTTAGAGCGAAGGGATTTACGGCGCGGTATGTTGAGCCTCTGCGTAGGCGGTGGCATGGGTATTTCTACGATCATCGAACGCGTGTAAGCGCCCATCTGCGCTGAGGAGTAAATACTATGACTATGCATTACGAAAAAGACGCCCACGGCATTGTTACCGTAACCATGGATATGACGGGCCCGGTAAACGCTATGAACGCGGAGTTTCGCGAAGACTTTGGCGCTGTGGTCGACAAGCTGGAGGCTGAAGAGGGCCTGAACGGTGTGGTCATTGCCTCGGCAAAAAAAGTGTTTTTTGCCGGCGGTGATCTCAATGATCTGGTAGCGGTGACCCCCGATCGTCTGGGGGAGTTTATGGAAGGCCTGGTTAGTACCAAGGGCACCATGCGTCGCTTTGAAAAGCTGCCCGTACCTACCGTCGCGGCGATCAATGGCGCAGCCCTTGGCGGAGGCTTCGAGCTGTGCCTGGTGTGTAACCATCGCATCGCATGGAACCACAAGTCCGTTCAATTGGGTCTTCCCGAAGTGACTCTGGGTCTGCTTCCTGGTGGTGGTGGTGTTGTGCGCCTCACCAAGCTATTGGGCTTTGAAAAGGCCGCACCTTTCCTTCTTGAGGGTAAACGCGTGCCCCCCGTGAAGGCACTGGATGCGGGGATGATCCATGAGCTGGTTGCAGAGAAGGAAAACCTCGTCAGCAAAGCGAAAGCCTGGATAAACGAAAACAAAGATAATCCTGACGCTGCGATACAGCCTTTTGATCATAAGGGTTACAAAATCCCTGGCGGTGGTATCACCTCACCTAAAATAGTCCAGGCGGTAACGGGTGCTACTGCGATGCTGACGCAGAAGACCCGCGGCTTGCTTCCTGCACCTGCGAAGATTTTGGACGTCGCCGCTCAGGCCCTACGGCTCGATCTTGATACGGCGTTGATGGTGGAGTCCCGTGGCTTAGCTGCGCTGACTGTAACTCCCGAAGCCAAGAACATGATTAGCACTTTCTTCTTTGGTCTGAATAAGGTCAATGGAGGCGCTAGCCGTCCCAAGGATGTTCCACCGCAGAAGACCGAAAAGCTGGGGGTACTCGGCGCAGGGATGATGGGGCAGGGGATTGCCTATGTCTCTGCGATGGCGGGGATCGAAGTGATACTCAAGGACATCAGCGTCGAAGCCGCTGAAAAAGGTAAGGCCTATTCAGAGAAGCTGCTAGATAAGCGAGTGGAGCGCGGCCGACTGACCACCGAGGGCCGTGATGAAATTCTGGCGCGAATTACACCCACAGCGTCGGACGATGATCTCGCAGGCTGTGATCTCATTATCGAGGCCGTGTTCGAGAACATAGAGCTGAAACATAAAATCACAGCGCAATTGGAAGGCCAGCTCAGCGAGGGGGGTATTTGGGGTTCCAACACCTCTACGCTGCCCATTACACAGCTCGCGGAAGGCGCATCAAAACCCGAGAATTTCGTGGGCATCCACTTCTTTTCGCCGGTGGACAAAATGCCCCTTGTGGAAATCATTGTGGGTGAGAAGACCTCCGATGTGGCCCTCGCCAAAGCCTTTGACTACACCCAGCAGATCAAAAAGACCCCCATTGTGGTCAATGACTCCCTGGGCTTCTTTACATCGCGAACCTTTGGCACCTATCTGGACGAGGGCGTGCGCTTGTTGAGCGAAGGTATTCACCCGGTTCTCATCGACAATATGGGCAAAGGCATAGGTATGCCTGTAGGTCCTCTGGCGGTGTTTGACGAGGTGAGCATGGAACTGTCTCGTAAAGCTCAGGAAACGTGGAAAGAAATGGGTGTCGTTGATAAGTGGGGTGATGGCACAGTCATGCGGCAGGTTATCGATACCATGGTGATCGAGAACGGTCGTGGGGGACGTCATCACGGCGGTGGATTTTATGAGTACAGTAAAGACGGCAGCAAAGCTATCTGGCCGCCGCTCTTTGACCTGTATTACAAGTCCGATGTCTGTCTGCCAGAGTCGGATATCAAAGACCGCCTCTTGTTCCGACAGGTTATTGAGGCGCTAAAGTGCCGAGAGTCCGGCGTTCTGCGTTCTGATGAGGACGGAAACATAGGCTCTATCATGGGTATCGGCGCCCCGGTTTGGACGGGTGGTTTGATCCAGTTCGTAGAAACCTATGGCTATGAACGTTTTGTTGCACGCTGTCGCGAGCTCGAAGAGGCTTACGGTGATCGATTTACGCCTCCGCAAATAGCCATAGACCGCGCGGCAAATACCGAACAGCAGGCAGCCTAAACGCCTCAGTTTGTAGAGTTAAGCAGTAGTCAACACAGGAGCAGTACTGACATGGATATCAACGGAAAGGTAGCGATTGTTACAGGTGGCGCTTCGGGTCTCGGTGAGGCTACCGTGCGTCGCTATCACGGCCTCGGCGCCAAGATTGCGATCTTCGATATGAACGAAGCCAGGGGTAATGCTCTGGTAGAAGAGTTGGGCGATGGCGTTCTCTATCGCCAGGTCAACGTAGCGGACGAGGAGCAGGTCGCCGCGGCAGTGGCCGCTACGGTCGATGCTTTTGGCGCTGTGCATATTTGTAATAACTACGCTGGCATCGGTGATGCGGCTAAGACTGTGAGTCGCGGCGAGCCCGTCGAGTTGGCACGTTTCAAGAAAGTCATCGATGTGAACCTCATCGGCACTTTCAATGTGCTGCGTCTCGCCGCAGCGCAAATGGCCAAGCAAGATCCTATCAATGAGGATGGTGGTCGCGGTGTGATTATCAATACCGCCTCTGTCGCCGCCTACGAAGGGCAGGTGGGCCAGGCTGCCTATAGCGCGTCAAAAGGCGGGATTGTCGGTATGACCCTGCCCATCGCTCGCGATCTCGCGTCCCTGGGGATTCGCGTGAACACTATCGCACCAGGATTGATTCACACGCCTCTGTTCGAGTCATTGCCCAAAGAAGCCTACGACAGTCTTGCGGCACAGCCTGTGTATCCCAAGCGCCTCGGCAAGCCCGATGAGATCGCCCATCTATCTCAGTACATTGTGGAGAACGACTACACCAACGGAGAGACTATCCGCATGGATGGCGCCATCCGTATGCAGCCTCGCTAGGACAGGCTAAGACAGGTTAAGACAGCTTGAAAGAGCTTATGGGAGTGCGAGAAAGCTTAAGACGAGCATAAGCCCTAGCCTGCGCTTTTTAGCCGCG
This sequence comes from Congregibacter sp., assembly GCF_965662665.1. Classification (NCBI taxonomy): domain Bacteria; kingdom Pseudomonadati; phylum Pseudomonadota; class Gammaproteobacteria; order Cellvibrionales; family Halieaceae; genus Congregibacter; species Congregibacter sp. The sequence goes on from NZ_CBFIIF010000004.1 coordinate 109,049, forward strand.
TCTCAAGGGTCTTCGCAAGAGGGCCCTTGTTGTCGATGATTTCTTGCTGGGTCAGTCCCACGAGTTCGTGAGGAAACACCAGCCAGGCGTCGGTCTCGTGCACGTAATAGTCCGGCGTTATATCGGTGACGTTTTTGGATGGCTTGTACCAAGGTGTCGCAACCCGCATGTTCTGCGGCATGTTACGTCGACATTTGGCACTCAACTTTTCGAAGATAGCCTTCACACTCCGACCCGAATCAAATACGTCGTCCACCAGCAGTACGTCGTCACTGGCATTCACGTTGTCGATAATGTAATCCAGTCCGTGTACGCGAACGGTTTTTTCCTGCTGGTTGATGCCCGTATAGGAGGAGGTGCGAATGGCGATATGGTCTGACTCTACGCCCACATACTCAAGATACTCCTGAATAGCGATGCCTACGGGCGCACCGCCGCGCCAAACCCCGATGATAAAGTCCGGCCTGAAACCACTGGCAAAGATTTTTTCGCCCAGACGAAAGGAGTCAAGGAGTAAATCGTTTGCGGAGATATAGACTTTATCCATAGGTGTTTCTAACCGTTTTCATGAAAGAAAGCCGAACTTTAGCATAAAGATCCCGGCGACCACGTAAACCGCCAGAGGGCAGCGACTCGCGTGACCCGAGGCGATCTTTATCAGTGCGTAAGTAATGAATCCGAGGCCAATGCCGTCTGCGATGGAGTAGCTAAGAGGCACTGCGATTGCCGTTACGATTGCCGGCGCGCTTTCTGCAATGTCACCCCACTCAAGATCTTCCAATGCTCTCGCCATAATTGTCGCGACAAACAGTAGCGCAGCTCCCGTGGCAAAGCCTGGAACGCTTTGCGCCAGAGGGGCTATGAACAGGCAAAGCAAAAAGAGCGCCGCGGTAGTGAGCGCCGTGAGCCCTGTGCGGCCTCCCGCTTCTACGCCGGCCGCGCTTTCGATAAAGCTCGTGGTTGAGGAGGTGCCCAGTACCGCGCCTACAGCGGTAGCGCTGGAGTCCGACAGCAGGGCGTGCCGCAATCTGGGCAGATGTCCATTTTTATCCAGCATCCCAGCACGATTGGCCACGCCGACCAAAGTTCCGGCGGTGTCGAACACGTCCACCAGCAGCAGGGTAAGAATGACCGTGACCATCGATAAATCGAGTGCGCCGGCAATATCGAGTTCGAGAAAGGAGGTCATGGGGGGAGGCATGGAGACCACGCCCTTAAACTCTGCCGCGCCCGTTAACCAGCCAAGGATGGTTACGGCCAACATGCCGATCACCACTGCACCCACGGTGCGTCTGGCTGAGAGCGCAGCGATGAGCACAAATCCAAGGAGCATGAAAATAGCGGGTGTTTCGGTGAGGTCGCCAAGTCCCACGATGGTGGCATCATTGCTAACAATGATGCCGCTGCCGGAGAGAGCAATAATACCCAGGAAGAAGCCGATACCGGCGGAAATACCGAGTTTGAGGGAGCGGGGAATCGCGTTGATCAGCCACTCTCGTACTGGCAGCACAGACAAGACGATAAAAATCAGACCGGATACGAATACGGCGCCCAGAGCGCTTTGCCAACTGTGACCGAGTCCCAGCACCACGCCATAGGTAAAGAAAGCATTCTGGCCCATGCCGGGTGCCTGAGCGACGGGGTAGTTTGCGTAAAGACCCATGATCGCGGTTCCCAGCGCGGCCGCAACGCAGGTCGCGACAAACACAGCGCCGAAGTCCATCCCCGCGGCCGATAAAATCCCGGGGTTAACCACGGTGATATACGCCATGGCGAGGAAGGTAGTCACTCCAGCGAGCACTTCCTGGCGGATGCTGCTGTTGTGCTCTGTGAGCCCGAAGAACCGATCAATGGCAGCTAGCATGGCCTAGTGCACCTGCTCAAGACGCGCGAGATAGTCAGCCTTGCGTGCCTCGTTCATCCAGCTCACTTCAAAAGCATTGCGGGTCAGGGTCATAAGCTCGTCCTTGGAAAAATCGGCGTCGTCTACCAGGGCCATAAGATTTTCGTTCATGTAGGCCCTGAAATAAGCGGGATCGTCAGAGTTGATCGTGGCTTTCATGCCTCGGGCCAGCATATCGCGAATTTCATCGCCTGTGAGGTTCTGCACTACAAAGCGGTTCGATACCGGACAGACGGTCAATCCCAGGCCTCGACGCGCGATCTCCTTGCACAGAGCGTCGTCCTCGAGTGCATTCACTCCATGATCAATGCGGTCAACGCCAATGAGGTCCAGACATTCGCCGATGTGCTCGAGAATGTCTTTCTGATTCACGTCGCAGTGCATGGTGAGCTTCAAACCCAGCTCTCGCGCTCTGGCAAACACAGCCGCAAATTTTGCCGGAGGATTATCTTTCTCATCAGAATCCAGACCTACGCCAATGAGTTTGTCCAGGTGCGGTATAGCCATCTCCAGATGCTCTGCCGCGGATTCTGCACTCATATCCCGCAGAAAGCAGAGAATCAGGTTGCTTTCTACACCGAGGGTCGTCGCAGCTTCCTGTTGTGCTCTGTGTATGCCATTGATCACAGTGTCGAAGGCGACGCCGCGGCTGGTGTGCCCCTGGGGATCAAAGAATGGCTCTACATAGACCACGTTCTGCGCGGCGGCACGTTCAAAGTAATGCATCGCGAGTTCGTAAAAATCCTCTTCGGTGCGCAGTACATTCATTGCAGCGTAGTAAATGGTGAGAAACGAGGGTAGATCGTGGAAGTCATAGGCGGCGACCACTTCCTCAGGAGTCTGGTACTCCAGTTCGATACCATTGCGCTTTGCCAGGCTAAAGATGTGTTCGGGCTCCAGTGTGCCTTCCAGGTGCACATGTAGCTCTGCCTTGGGTAGTTTCTGAACGAAATCGAGCATGGATTCCTTGGCGGACTCTTGCATATTCACTCCGTGGTGCGGTTCGCTTAGCAGTTCAATGTAAAGGGTTTACGCGCTTGAGCTCATGATACCGAAGACACAGGGTTCAGGCGCAGCGGCTGCGACGTTTTCTTAACATCAGCCGATTGGCTGACGGCTTTCCAGAGGGCGACCGCAGCCTTTTGATCAGGTAGAAGGGCGCCCCCGCCGTAAGCATGTTCCAGGAGCTGCTCTAAACTGAGCCTTAGTGATTGCCTGCCCTCGGTCACTTCAGTGTTTGACAGTGGGCCGTTGGGAGTACCAATAGCGCTGCGCAGCTGTCGTTGGCTCCCTGTTTGAGTGAGCTGGTCGAAAAGGAGTTGGAGGCATAGCGCGCTGTTTTTGTCTTGTAACGCCCGGAGAAAGCGACGGTACTGCCGCATCCGCTCCAGTCGCAGCTTTGCCCTGCCGTGTATGTGTCGTGACAGACCTGTGTTGCGCGTAAGCCATAGGAGTAGCACCAGGGTAAGGACCACAGCCGTTATCAGGAGCACCGGCCCGTTGATCGCTATTTCTAAGTTACCGTCGGCTGTCGACTGCGATTGTGCGAACGCCACTACCTCTAAATCAATGGCGGGTAGTGAAATCGTTTCTACGCTGTTCTTTTGAGTGTCAAACCATTGATACTCGAGGCCGGGCAGCTGATAGTTGCCCGGGGATTCAAAGGTGACGATCAGGGTTTCTTTGCGAGTCCCCAGAAGCGTGCCACGATTACTTTGATCCGCCACCTCCGCAGGCGCCTGATAAAGTGAAAGACCGTCAATATCCGCAATCTCAGAGGCCTCAATCATCATTCCCGGAGCTTCCTGCACAGTAAAGTGCCGCGTTCGGGTAATGGCATCGCCGGGAATGTAGTTGTCGCGTAGCCCTTCCCAGCTCTCGTCGATGGTGAGAGAGGACGTGGCAATCCACGGCAGGGATTCGTCCACCCCTGGCGTAGCTACGATCTGGACCGGGGTGGTGGTGAGGGTGAATTCTCCCTCGACAGCGCCGTGCTCGGCAGTATTTACGGACGCAAATACCTGCAGACTCGGCAACTCCAGTAGTCCCGCTTCTTGGGGGAATACGCGAAAGCGCCACCGCTGCACGCTCCAGGTGTCACCGTCAATTCTCCGGGAACTGTTGTCCGCGAAATTAGACACTGGCCTAACAACGGCCCCCGGGATGCGGAAGTCGCTAACCTGTGTGCCACGGCTGAACCAGCGAGCAGTAGCAATTTCAACAACAAGGATAAAGGGTGCCCGTTGATACAGCGCGTCATCGGAGTCGACACGCACTGATGCGCGCAGTTCATTGTTGTCACGAAGAGCTTCCAGTGTCGTTGCACCATGGCTGGCAGAAGACAGCATGGCCGCAGTGACAATCATCGTTAGGAGCTGTTTGGCCGCACGAAGAAGGGTTCTAGCAGGGAGCAGGCAGTGGATCGCTACAAGGATCATTCGCCACCGGCCTCTTGACGACGCAGTTGAAGATCAAACTTGGTGCTCAGGAATTCCGAGGGGTTTCGCTGCACCTGACGCAACCACATAGCGGTGAGCCCCGGGTCCTCCAGTAGCTGATCGGCCGATAATTGCTCCCGTTCTACATTAGTCAGTCTTTCATCGCCTTCGCTCGATCGCGGGCCATCATCATTGTCGGAAGACATATCACCGGATTCCGAAACCTGGCTTTCGGAGAGTTTACGATTGGCGTCGATGAGTTCCTGAATAATCGGAATGTTTACTGTGGGAGCGGGGTGCTCTGGAAAACGCGCAGCAAGCTCCTCGTAGGCATCACGCGCATCGAGATACTCCCGAGCCTGAGCAAGGGAGTTCGCCCGCGCCAGCAGTGATTCCGCATCCTGGTATTGGGAGAAGTACTGTGCAGCAGCGTAGAAGTCTTCGGCGGCGTACAGGCTCATGCCGCGCCAGCGTGGATTCTCAAAGCTGCGTTCCGCGCGTTGATAATCGCCGTACTCGAACCACAGTCGCCCTTGTTGGTCTGGCGTGAGCCATAGGTTGAGAAATCCCTGGGGGTTTGTCGCTGCCCAAACGATCCCCAGTCCGAGCAACAGTAGCCAGGTTCCCGGCTGGCGTATCCGCACACGAAAAGTCGAAAGTATTATGGCTACCATCGGAGCACCCAGCCCGCGCGAAACCACAACAGGAAGCAAAGCATGATGAGCGGCAGGAGGTAGATGCCCCCATCAAGCCAGGGTCGAGCACTGTCTTCGCTCAGCAGGTAGTGTCGGTTGATGCGCCTTAGCAGGGACTTTAGGTCACTGTCATCAACGCTGACCTGTTCGTAATGGCCGTCTCCCGCATCGCTAATCGCGCGTAACTGCGCTTCCTGGAGAGGTTGTGCTCGCGCCGCTAAACCTCGGGCTGCATCAGCGTCGAGCTGCGCCTGCGTCTTACCCATTCCCCAGACCAATAGTTGCGTGTCAGTTTCCTCGGCCCAGTCAGCAAAGACTGCTGCGGACTGCTCGTTGGCACCATCGCTAACGATGAGCAGGCTGCCCCCATTGCCGCGTGCTGCCAGCAACTTGTCGCTAATAGCCAGCACGTTTTCCGGCGCCTTACCCCGTCGTGGAAGCATTCCCACAGCCAGAGCGTCCACGTAGTGCAAGAGCATGTCAGAGTCGTTACTCAAGGGCAGCACGGTATGAGCGGAGCCGGAATAGGCGACCAGTGCTGTGTAGGCATCACCGCGCGCTTCAGCAAGCTTGAGGATTTTGTCTCGGGCGCGCTGTAACCGACTGGGTTGTAAGTCCGATTCATTCATAGATGCAGAAAGATCGACGGCGATGATCAACGCCGCGGCATCTTGCGCAAAGGGAGAATCACCTCTTTCCCAGCTTGGACCAGCAACAGTTAGGGCAATGAGAGGGCCGAGAATAATGGATACCCACAGCGGCGAGAACAATCGTCGCTGACTCCCCGGGACTATCATCGAAGGGAGTAGGTGCGGAGCAATAACCGGCTCCCACTGCTTACCGAGATCGCTGCGACGCCATTGAATAACACTGAGCACCGCAAAGGGCACCAGGAGTAATAACCAGTAAGGCCTCAGAAAGTGAAACTGCAATAGTGTTGACCAATCAAACACGGACAGACTTCTGGCTGCGCCAGCCCTGCAAAGCGAAAAGCGGTAAGGCAATCAGACACAAGATAGCGAACATGCCAACGGGAACATAATACAAACTGCTTCTCGGCCGATAGGAGAGAGAGTCGTACTGAGCCGGTTCCAGTCTGTTGATTTCGTCGTAGGCTGCCTGGAGTGCCTGAGTGTCCAGCGCCTGAAAGCTGGTGCCTCCAGTGAGGCTTGCGATAGCTTCGAGGGTTTCTAAATCCAGTGCCTCTTCACCGATGGTCGATGGATCCCCTACGGCCACGGTATAGATCGTAACCTGGTTTGCAGCGGCAATGGTGGCCGCGTCTTTGGGTGGTACGCGAGACCCCGTGTCATTCCCGTCAGTAAGTACAACGAGCACTCGATTGCTGGTCTCAGAGCCTCGGAACAAGGAGATGGCTAAGCCTATGGCATCTCCCAGAGCGGTGCTTTGTCCCGCCATGGCGACTTCACTCTCGTCCAGCAGCGTCAGCCAGGTTGGGATATCGTCCGTAAACGGTGCTTGCAGGTAGGCCGCATTGCCGAACACGATGAGGCCAAGACGATCACCGTCGCGCTGCGCGGCAAAATCCGTGAGCACTTCTTTGGCGGCGCTGAGACGATTGAGTTGCTCTCCCTGGGCATTGCTGAAATCGCGGGCATCCATAGAGCCGGACAGGTCCAGGGCGAGCATGAGGTCTCGAGCGGACTTTTCTACGCTAATTGGCTCGCCCACCCACTCTGGTCGAGCGGCGGCGAGCACAAGGAGGCACCATCCCAGGATACTAAAGGCTGCCTGCAGACGGCGGCGTCTAAGCACGCTAGCGCCGGAGCGAGGTGTCTCTCCGCTGAGGAGTACCAAGCGTTGGAAGTAGGGTACTTGCAGGGAGTCCTGGCTTTCTCGATGGGGGGGGCTTAGCCAGCGCACGAGCAGCGGCAATGCCAGTAGGGAAAACGACCAGGGTAGAGTGAATTCAATCATCTCTAAGCTCGTGCGCCGCAATCCAGTTCCTAAGCTGCGTAAACAATGCGTCAGGATTGAGATTGCTCTGAGTGAGCGGTTGGTAAGCGAGAGCTTCCAACTGAGAAACCGGCAGAGCAGGTAGCTTGGGGGCCAGGTCATGGAGAGCCTGTTGCCAGCGATCGCCTTTCACACTGGCAAGCTCGGATCGATGCCCCGTAGCTGCAAGCGCTGTGGCGCGCAGGAGTGGTGCCAGCTTGCGCAGACTCTCCTGGTCACCCGATTGATATTGAGCCTCCAGACTATTGAGGCTCTCTTGTGCCTCTCGGCGATAACGGTTTCTGCGATAGTGTTGCCAGCGGGTCCAGACCCAATACAGGCCACCGCAAATGAACAGCCCGAGGAGCACCCACCAGCCGGACGTTGCTGGCCAGAGGGAGACTTGTTCGGGCAGGGACGTTTCTATGATGCCGCGAATTGCATAATTGCCCCAGCCGGGACCAAAGATCTCAGTCATCGGCCCGCTCCCAGCGCTTTGAGCAGCTGGTCCATGGGGTCCCCTGCGCAGTCGATGGTGATCAGTGGCAGGCCAAAGCGCTTAAGCACCTTGTGCATATGTGCTATGTGCTCGTTGTAACTCTCGCGAAAGCGCTCGTCCAACCGGGCGCGATTTCCGGACACGGCAATCTGCATTTCTCCATCGGAGACAATTAATTGATCCAGGCGAGGGAGTTCAACTTCTGCGGGATCAAAGATATTGATGACGATGACATCGTTGTGCACGCTCATCTGCTTGAGCAATTCATCGCTGTCATCATTCCAGCCAAAGCCATCGCCGATATAGATCACCAGGGCGTCGTGAGACAGTCCTCGAGCCAGACTCTTCATCGCAACATTGAGTTGCGTCTCTTTGGAGGCTTGTCCTGCAGCGAGCGCGGCATTGGTCTTGGCTAAGCGCGAAAGCAAGTTGACGACGCTCTCCCGGCTGCGCCGCGCTGGGATACTATAGCAATCATAATCATCAAAAATAATGCCGCCTAAACGATCGCCAGAGGCCAGTACGCGCCAGGCAGCCAGGGCCGCGACTTCGGCGGCCACTGCAGACTTCATGGCTCGTTGACTGCCAAAGAACATGCTTACGCGTTGATCAACAAGAAGGTGAACGCTGCGCTCACGCTCCTCGGTGTAAACGCGAACATGCGGCTTACCCGTACGATTGGTAACCTTCCAATCCATGCTGCGAATATCATCGCCCGGCCGGTAGTGCCGGAGCTCTTCAAAGTTGAGGCCCCGACCCCGAAGACGTGAACCATGGCGGCCGGTGAGAATACTCTGCACGGGCTGCTTCGGTAGAAAGGAAAACCCACGAGCTTTAAATTCCAGGGCGCGCAGGTGCGCAAGACTCACGGCGATGCGGTCATCGTCGACGGATTCTTGTTGCTTGCGCGAAAGCCAGGGCATCGGTCTTACCTCAGGCGGCGGCTACCTGACGAAGCAGCTCATCGATAACCACGTGGCTGTCCACGGACTCGGCGAGGGCGTCATAGCTGAGGATCATGCGATGGCATAGCACGGAATGCGCCACGGCGCGAACATCCTCCGGGTCAACGTAGTCTCTCTCCTCCAGCCAGGCATTTGCCCGGGCACACTTGTCCAGAGCGATGCTGGCGCGGGGGCTTGAGCCCACGCGGATCCATTCCTGAAGGCGCGATTCGGGATAGCGGGCCGGGTCGCGGGTAGCCATTACCAGGGCGACAATGTATTTGTCGATGTTGGGTGACACACTAATTGCAGACATCGCCTCCCGAGCCTCAAAAACCAGATTTTGAGAGAGTCGGGGCTCTTCGGTGTCGTCCTTGCTGCTCTCTTCACCACGAACCAGGCGGATGATGTCCTCTTCCGCATTGTCATCCGGATAGTCCACTGTGATCTTCATGATGAAACGATCCATTTGGGCTTCAGGTAAGGGGTAGGTGCCTTCCTGTTCTATGGGGTTTTGGGTGGCCAGCACCATAAAGAGAGGGGGCAGGGTGTAGCTTTTGCCAGCAACGGTTACCGTACGCTCTGCCATCGCCTCCAGCAGCGCGGCCTGCACTTTAGCGGGGGCGCGATTAATCTCATCTGCGAGTACGACATTGTTAAAAACGGGTCCCTGTTGAAAACGTAGTTCCTGTTTCCCCTCAAACTCTTGATAGATTTCCGTGCCGGTGACATCTGAGGGAAGGAGGTCTGGAGTGAACTGAATGCGTCCCAGACTGGCGTCCAATACACGAGCGAGAGTTCTTACAGAGCGCGTTTTTGCGGTTCCGGGAAGCCCTTCAAGAAGTACGTTGCCGTTGGTCAGTAACGCTATGATCAGGGTGCGCACCACGGATTCTTGACCGATTACGGCGCGATTGATGGCGGCGTCAAGTTGCGCAAAAGCGTGGTGCAGATCACTGCTCATGGGTGCTGTCCGGTGTTGATGGGAGTGCCAGTCTCACAGACCAGCGAGACAAAAAAAAGCCCTCCGAAGAGGGCTTATTTCTCAGTGCTCTAAGCGCTGAACATTGGGCTTAGAACTTGTACGCTACCCGCGCCTGAAAGTTCCGGGGCAGTTCAGGAAGCACAATCTGAGAGCCGAACAGGTTCGGGAAGTTAGCCCGGAAGTACCGCTCGTCAGTCAGGTTCTTACCGTTTACCTGGAATGTCCAGTGATCGGTCTCGAAGGAGATACCGGCATTGACCAGCGTGTATGCCGGCAACTGTACTGCCTGAGAGAAGCCTGAATCAACGGCGTCTACGTCGATAATGCTGCCGCTAAAGGCAAGGCCATTGTCGAATGCGTAGGTCGCAGTCAATGTGTAGACGTTCTCGGGGATACCCGCTTTACGCGAAGCCTGCGGAGATTGTGGCAAACCAACAACTGCACCACCAAAAGCCAGCGATGGATCAGTCAGGTTGATCATGTCGTCCGCACCCAGGAAGCTGAAGCGACGGTTGCCGTTGTCCTGCGCGTCAAGGTTTTCAACGGTTACGTTGGTCCAGCCCGCGGTGAGAATGAAGTTCTCGTTCACAACCCAGCGAAGTTCTGCCTCGGTGCCTTCCGTAAGGTCAGCAGAGTTAGTAACAATCGCCTGTGCAGAGAAGTCCGTACGCTCCTGCTCGTAGAAAGACAGGGCAAAGTACAGTGAGTCATCCAGGAAGCTACCCTTGATACCGATTTCCTGCAGCGTGGACGTGTCCGTCCAGTTGCCGTTGGCCACGTTACCAGTTTGCAGCTCAGCACCCTGACCCGCGATCACTGTGCCCTGCTCGGACAGCGTGATGTAGGGCACCAGACCGAAGTCTGTGGTCCAGCTGGCACTCACCGACCATGAAGTCAGGGACTCGCTATCGTCTGCCTCAAGCACGCCAACAAAGCCCGAGTCGTAGAGCAACTTGCTTGGATCAGAAGACGCATCGCCTTCGATCCAGTCCTGACGCAGTCCGAGAGTTACGGCAAAGCCGTTGTCCCAGGTGAAATCACCTAACAGCGCCAAGCCCAGGTCGAGATAATCGCCCTGATAAAACTCGGTGTAGTCGTCGTCGATGCGTGTCGCAAGGAGTCGAGCATCCAGAGATGCGTCGCGCTCTGATGAGGGGATGCTCAAGTCACGACGATCGAAGTACTCGTTGATGTAATCATCGCCATGCTCAAAGTCCGTATAACGAATGGACGGCGAGAACTGCAGCGAGGAAGTGAGGCTACCGGTTTGCAGCTGATAGGCAAAAATGAGTTTGTCTTCGATAACGAAAGAGTCGTGGTACTGAGAAAAGCCATAGGCGTTTTCGTTGAGGTTCTCGTATGACTCGTAGAACAACTGGTTCTTGATTTCCAAGCCGCTGTCCGCGGTGTACACGAAATCGAGATAGGCAGTGAATACTTCGTTTTCGAGGGTATCGTCCGGTGCCACGACAACATTGCTTTCATCGAGGGTCGTGGTGCCGACATTTTCAAGAGCAATGATGGGGTCCAGCTGGTCGCCCGTCACAAACGATGGGTCAAAGAAGAATGGGTTGATAGCAAAGTTGTTACAGGAATCGGCAGTTCCTGCGGGGTCTCCGCAGTACTCCTGGTGAGAGATTAATCCATCACCGTCAGCGTCTAAAGGCTGCGCAGTACCTGTAATGTAGGTGCCATTATCAATAAGGTCTTGAGTAAGACGGTTCCAGCCAGCAACCTGATTACCTTCATAGTCGTGATACATACCACCAAACTGCATAACCAGCTTGTCAGAAAGGTCGACGTCAAAGGACGCCTGCAGAATAGTCTGCTCTGTCGCGGTATTGTCGTAGAAGCTATCGGAGTCTTCAAACTCACCGTAGAGGTAGTAACCCATGTTCTCGGAAATAGGGCCGCCCACTTCTGCCGTAACGACCTGACGGCTCCAGCTACCCGTCTCTACAGAGACTGCACCCTCGGTATCGGTGAGGTAGTCACCAGAGCCGGCACGCGCCGATTTAGGGTTGAAGTTAAGGTAACCACCGATCTTGGCCGGACCGTAGATGGGTGATGCTGGTCCGCGAACGATATCGATACGATCAGATGCACCGATGGGCGTGGGGTAGTTGCCCGGGTTGTCCAAACGGCGTACGCCGCGGAAGTAGGTCTCGCCCGGTGTGCCGCGAACGTCAAGGGAACCCGCTACACCGAAGAATGACTGGGTAAACGTACCCGGTGCAAAGGCCACGAGTTCGTCGATATCGGTAATGTTGAATCGATCCATCTGCTCAAAACTGATGGTCGATGCGGAGCGTGGTGTTTCCAGCAGGGATTTGCCAAAACCGAAAACTTCCACATCCTCACCGGGTAAGCTTCGCAGCGATCCGGTAACGACGACTTCTTCCATCTCCAGCACTGCATCTTCCTGTGCCTGTGCCAAAGGCACGGACGCGAGAATTGCGGCGATGGAGGCTGCCAGGGGCAGACGACGGGTGGTGAATTGCTTCATGACCTCTCCTCAAAATGCATGATGCTGTCTCGCGGCATGGGCGACGAGACACGACTTTTTTTACTACTTCAGCACTGCTCCTAGGAGTAGTGCACGATTGATGCCAACCCTACGGCCATTGAGTACAAAAAAAATCATTATATTTATCAGGAGCTTATGTCGAATACCGGCGGCCACAAAAGAGCCTTGGAGCCTGTAAAACGCGCATAAACCCAGTCGAAAGGGTGGTTGTGCACTGAGATGGTGCGCCCGAGCTTGCAAGGCGTCAATTGTTGAATCCGCGGATTATTACCGATCCGGCGCTGACTCTCTGCTCAGGGCCTCAATATAGTCCTGATGCTGAGGGTAGTTTTCAAGCATTTGCGAGGTGATACCGAGCGTCATATCCCGATAATCAAAGCCTGGACTCACGGCTTCGCTGATCAGGCCATAACCCTCTGTGCCAGCCGTCAGACGGGAAGCTTTCCAGATACCGCCGGGTACCGTTAACTGCAGTTGATGTCCCTCACGCGGATCCGAGCCCATGATCACGGTCTCCAGTTCGCCATCGGGATGAATCAAGATGTACTCGATGGGGTCACCGAGATGAAAATAATGAACGATATCCGAGCGATTGCGGTGGAAGTGGCCAACAGGCCCTTCGGCGGTCAGCAGATAGTAGATGGACGTCATGCTAAAGCGCTCGCCAGATTCGCTGGAGATTCGAGACTGCCCTGTAGCCTCGTAGGTTCGGCGATAAAAACCGCCCTCGACGTGTCCCTCGAGGCCAAGGTTGTCAATGAGCTCTTTGGCACTGATGGCATCTTCCCTAGCCATGGGTGTCGCACTGGAAAGCCCGGTAAGCGTTGCGATGAGAATCGCCAACTGGGTTTTGCCACCGCAGATCGCGCGGCTTAAACGGCAGAGCGTCGCAAACGCAGGGTTCATTACTCGCTGTCCTCACACTGACTCGGGATGATAGTGCTCATGCCAGTGACGTGCGATATCTACACGTCGACATAGCCAGGCATCATCATGCTCTTGAACATAATCCAGAAACCGCTGCAGCGCGAGGAATCGTCCGGGACGTCCTGCGAGCCGGCAGTGCAAACCAATGTTCATGAGTTTTGGCTGTTCACTGCCCTCGGCATAGAGCACCTCAAAGCTATCACGGAGGTAGTTGAAAAACTGCTCACCGTCGGCAAAGCCCTGAGCGCTGGCAAAGCGCATATCGTTTGTGTCCAGCGTATAGGGGATCACCAGATGGGCGCCTTTTGGGGCGTCGACCCAATAGGGCAGGTCGTCAGCGTAGGAATCTGAGTCGTATAAAACCCCGTCGTGTTCCAACAACAGCGACCGGGTATTCGGACTGTCACGACCGGTATACCAGCCCAGAGGGCGCTCACCGGTAAGCTCTGTGTGCCATTCAATCGCGCGGTGCATATGTTCACGCTCCACGTCCAGGGGGGTTTCCTGATAGCTGATCCAGCGCAGTCCATGGCAGGCTATTTCCCATTCGGCGTCCTGCATAGCGGCCACGGCTTCCGGGTTTCGGGCCAGTGCCATAGTCACGCCAAAGACCGTCACCGGCACCCCACGGCTGGCGAACAGGCGGTGAAGCCTCCAGAATCCCGCGCGGCTGCCGTACTCGTAGAGAGACTCCATGCTCATGTGGCGATCAGCAAAAGCGCTGGGGCTGGACATTTCTGAGAGGAAGACTTCAGATGCGGGGTCGCCGTGGAGTACGGAGTTTTCTCCCCCTTCTTCGTAGTTGACGACGAATTGGACTGCGATGCGCTTGCCACCGGGCAAGGTGAACTTTGGCGGGTGTTGGCCGTAACCGCGCATGTCCCGGGGGTAGGGCGAGATGGATTCCACAAGCGACTTCCAATTCGGATTGATCCTTAAGAATGCATGGGCGGCGCGAGCGCGGCAAGAGCAGAGAGCGCAATAACGGTCGAGGTGACGGTTTTTCTGGCTGTGCACCGGTTTGGCGCATGAAGCGCGTCATATTAGTGCGTCATGGAGGGCGCATAGGCCAAAGTGCTATGTGAATTTCGTAGAGTCGCTGTTTAAGAACCGTTGAGTGCGAATCCGATGTTGTTCACCTCAGCAGAACCAAGTGGCATTGAACTTGCGTTGCCACCAGACTCAAACTGTCGGATTATGCCCAGCCTTACCGGGCAAAGAGATTTTGGTCACTATGTGGATCACCCTTTTGATGAGCTTGCGAATAGCACGCGGCACTGCCGTGGAGCGCCCGCGCAGCATCGGTCTTTTCCTTCTGCTTTTTTCATCGCTGCTTATCGGTAGCGGATCTGCTCGCGCGGACCTGCCTGCGCCTTCTGACGACGTGGCTGCATGGTTTGAAACCTTCAAGCGCGAAGCGAGCGACGAGGAGCTTTATCGTTTTCTCTACGCCATGCCCAAGGGCGGCGATCTACACAATCACCTGTCGGGATCCATACGCTCCGAATGGTTTTACGATCTGGCTCTTGCTCAGAGCGACCGAGGCTATCGCTATTACACTCGGGTAAAAATCAACAACTGTCGATCCTTCGGCGAAAACGCCTTCGTTGAAAATCCTTATCTGATGCTCTTCGTCAATGTGCAAGAAAGCAACTATCAAAGGCTCAGTGCCTGCGAGAAAGAGGAATATCTGCCTCTAAATGAATTGAACCTCGAGGAGAAAGAAGCCTGGTTGGATAGTTTGAGGTTGGATAAGGCCCACGAGGGTCGGGACGAGTTTTTTCAGACCCATTGGCAACGTATGGGTGATCTGTATCTCAATCCCTATCTTGCGGCAGATGCGCTGGTACTGAATATGCAGAAGTTCGGCGCCGAGGGTCTGATGTACCTGGAGAGCATGATCGGCGTTCTCGGATTTATCGATTCGAACGGCGAGGAGATATCTCCCGATGATGTTGCCAACATATACCGTACACGCTTGCGCGACGCCGATGCGCTGGCAACGGGGGTCGAGGTGCGTCTGCAAGTGGCTATTCTGCGTTTCCTGCCCGCAGCGGACGAGGCCTTACGCTATCTCTATGACTTCGTGAGCCGCCACAATGATTTGTTTGTTGCCGTCAATATGGTGGGACGGGAAGACAACGATAAGGGCTATCCTCTGCGGTTTTTGGAAACCTTGCGGGATCTTCGTCGCACTAATCACAAGGTGCGTTTATCGATTCATGCGGGGGAGGTCGAAGAGCCCAACAGTCACGTGCGCGATACTATGCTCTTGGGTGCAGATCGTATAGGTCACGGCATCAACCTCATTAGTGACCCCGACACCATGCGTCTGATGCGCAATGGTGCCTATCTCGTAGAAATAAACCTCGTCTCCAATCTGCTCCTACAATATGTCGGTGACTATAGTGAGCATCCCTTTCCGGAGTACCTGCGCACGGATATTCCCGTCGCGCTGTCCACCGACGATCGGGGAATGTGGGATAGCAACCTCAGCGATGAGTTCTTTGTGGCGGTGAAGGAATTTAACCTTAGCTGGGACGAATTGCTTTTACTTAGTCGTAACTCTATTGCCTACGGGTTTTTGCCCGAGGCCACAAAGGCGCAGTTGCTAGAGCGCTATGAAACCCGCATAGGGGACTTTGCGCGGCAGATTGCAGCACGGCCCAAAGCTGCATTGTCTTCGAGTGCCCAGAGCTATGGTTTTATCTGCGACCGCTATCAGCTCTGCGAGTGGTAGAGTCACATCCCATTAGATTTGTTTACGCGATAACTGAGAGGACCACCATGCGAAAGAAGCTCGCTCTGCTCTGTCTGCCACTGCTGAGTTTGTTGCTCAGCGCCTGTGGGGGCGAGGCCCCGACGGCAACCGTCGCTACTGCCGATGCGACGCCGGCCCCCATACCGGTCAAAGTAGTGGTGGTGACTATGTTCGAAATCGGTGAAGACAGCGGTGACCAGGCCGCCGAGTTTCAGCTCTGGAATGAGCGTCGAAACCTAGATCAGGTGTTTGAGTTCGGTGCTCATCACGACCTGCATTTTGACAGCGAAAACGGTGTTTTGGTGATGGTCACGGGCATCGGGACCGCTAAATCCACAGCGTCAGTGATGATGCTTGGGATGGATCCCCGTTTTGATTTGAGTAAAGCCTACTGGCTGGTGGCGGGGATTGCGGGTATCGATCCCGAAGATGCGTCGATAGGCAGCGCGGCGTGGGCGGATTATCTGGTAGACGGAGATCTTGCTCATGAAATCGATCCCCGGGAAATGCCTGCAGACTGGAAGTATGGCTATATTGCGCGTTACACGAGCGAGCCCTTTGATGAAGACAAGCCCGAGCCAACCGGAGAAATGTTCCAGACGAATTCGGAACTCACTGAGTGGGCCTATCAGTTAACTAAAGATATCGAGTTACCGGACTTTGAGTCTCTGGACGAAACACGGCAGCTGTATACCGAACACCCCAATGCCCAACGAGCCCCCTTTGTTCTAAAGGGCGATCACTTGGCGGCCATGACTTTTTGGCACGGCAGCATAATGAACGATTGGGCCAATGACTGGGTGGATTACTGGAGTGACGGCAAAGGCAACTTTGTCACCTCTGCCATGGAAGATACGGGCACCATGCAGTCCCTCACCTGGCTTACGAATGCCGGCCGGGCGGACCGCGATCGGATGATGGTTCTTCGCACGGGAAGCAACTACACAATGCCGCCGCCGGGTGTTGATGCTGCGACCAATCTGCTCTCGGAGAATGAAGGTTATGCAGGTCTTGATGCGTCTTTAGAATCTGCCTATATCGTCGGCTCAAAAGTGATTGATACCTTGGTTGCTGGATGGGATGTTTATCGGGATCGAACGCCTACAGCTGAGGATATCGCGACACCCTAGGGTCTTGTCCGAGGGATCTTGCACTAAGGTTTTCGCAGCGAGTCCTCTTGCTGCTTTTCTGACGCTGCCGAGGACTCGACTGCGTTTGCTATTGCGACTAATTTTCGATTACCGACTTTCTCCATCGAGGTTCAATTAATGTTTGACGCCCTTTCTTGCTTGCCGCGTCGCCGCGCTTTTACGACTTCGCTTTTTTTGCTGCTGAGTTTGTTTGTTCTGCCCGCTGTGTCGGCGGAGCCTCTGCCCGTGAAAGTTGTTGTTCTGAGTATGTTCGAAAACGGCGAACCCACAGGAGATAAACCTGGAGAGCTGCAGCTCTGGTTAGAGCGCAACCCCGCTCTAAGAGAGATGCCCTTTACCTTGGGTGAGTACTCCCTCTACTACGGTGAAAACGGTTTACTGGTGGCATGTCTCGGGGGCGGTATTCCCAACGCTACCGCCTCGACCATGGCTCTAGGCCTCGATGAGCGTTTTGACCTCAGTAAAGCTTACTGGCTCATCGCGGGGATTGCCGGTGGCGATCCAGAAGATCTTTCTCTGGGCTCAGCAGCCTGGGCGAACGCGGTGGTGGATGGCGACCTGGTCTACGAAATCGATGCCCGGGAGATACCCGACGATTGGCCCTATGGCTTCATTCCTCTGGGTGCATCGGAGCCCGCGGATGGCCCTCAGGACGTGTCTACTGGTTGGACGCTGGACACGATCAGTTTCTCTCTGGATAGCGACTTGAGTGAATGGGCCTATCAGCTCACTCGTAACACGCCGCTCTTGGATACGCCGGCCATGCAGGCTTTTCGAGGGGAATTCACTAACTACCCGCTGGCGCAACGGCCGCCTTTTGTAACGCGGGGCGACACGCTTTCAGCGAGCACCTACTGGCATGGTGAAAAGCTCAATGAGTGGGCCAACGACTGGCTGCGCGTGTATGCCGGAGAATCCGCAGAGTTCATGACTTCGAATATGGAAGACTCCGGAACACTTACGGCACTGCATCGTTTGGGGCGCATTGATCGTGTGGATCCCAAGCGCGTGTTGATTTTGCGTACAGCAAGTAACTACACCATGCCGCCACAGGGACGCAGCGCGGCCTGGAGTACTACAGCCGATTATCCGGATGGTGGCCTTGGAGCCCTGGAGAGCGCTCAGCGCGTCGGGCAGCCCGTTGTCGATGCACTGATTGATGGTTGGGATAATTATCGGGACAGTATTCCAAAAGCGCCCCCGCGCATTCCGGTGGTCTTTGATACCGATATGGCAATCGATGATTGGGCAGCTCTACTGTTTCTTGCCCGCCATCCGCAAATTGATCTTTTAGCAGTGACGGTGTCAGCCAGTGGCGAGGCGCACTGTGAGCCGGGTACCCGCAATGCCCTGGCGCTGCTTGATTTGGTCAATCCTCACAACACGGTGCCTGTTTCCTGCGGAGATTCCTATCCCTTAGATGGCTACTTTGTGTTTCCAGTGCCCTGGCAAAAAGATATGGATACATTGTCAGGCGTAGCGATTACACCCAGTGTGCGCAAGCCCGATGCACGCCATGGCGTAGAGCTCCTGCACGATGTTCTGGTCTCAGCCGAAACACCGGTGACTATTCTTGCCACAGGCCCTCTGACAAATATTGCTCAGTGGCTTGAGCGTTACCCCGAAGACCGCAATAGGGCTGATCGCCTGGTGGTGATGGGGGGCAGTCTAGACGCACCGGGCAATATCATTGTGCCGGGCTTTACCGACGACAACCCCAACACCCGAGCAGAGTGGAACATCTACGTGGATGCGTTGGCGGCGGATAAGGTGTTGCGTTCTGATCTGGCGATCGAACTCGTGGGATTGGATGTGACAAATCATGTCAAAGTTACCACGGAGTTTGCCGCGGAGTTTAAGGAGCGCGTTGATAACCCCGCTGCCGCATTCTGGGATGCGGTCCTGGATGCAAACGACTGGTTTATTGATTCCGGCGAGTACTACTTCTGGGATGTGTTAGCGGCACTGGCAGTGATTGATCGCGATCGTTTTTGTCAGGGCGACATGCTGGGACTTGCGGCGAGTTACCAAGAGACTGAGACACCCTGGTGGCCGACTTCTGACAAAAGCATGCCCGATGAGAATTGGGAAGGCGACCCTCGGCGACACTTCGCTGCTGAAGATGCCGGGGTGATTGAGCAAAGAGAAGGGGCTAAAAACACCTTGTTTTGTCGCGACACTGATCCAGAGGCCGCGTTCGAACTGTTTATGGATACCCTGACTAGTCCCGAGCAAATGGACCGTGGAGCTTCGAAAAGTGATTGAGCAAGGATTTGGCCCAGTGACCCAATGGTTAGCCGGTATGCCTAAGGCAGAGCTGCACCTGCATCTTGATGGCAGTCTGCGCGCGCCTCGGCTGCTACAACTCGCGGCGAAACATGGGGTATCACTTCCCTACAAAACCGTGGAAGAAGTCGAAGCTGCGTATAACTTTAGCGATCTTCAAAGTTTTCTGGATCTCTATTATCTGGGTGCATCCGTGCTTCGTGACGCCGAAGATTTCTATCTTCTTATGAAGGACTATCTGGAAGTCTGCAGACTTCAGAACATTGTGCACTGTGAAATTATGGTGGAGCCGCAGACCTACATACCTCAGGGCGTTGAACTGTCTGTGGTTCTTGAGGGTTTTGATAAAGCCATAGATGAGGCTAAAACCGGTTGGGGACAGTCGGTAAAGCTGATCCTCAGTTTTTTGCGGCACTTACCGGAGGCGGATTGCCTCGCCATGCTGCAGACCGCGGATCCCTATCGGGATCATTTCTGTGCCATTGGCTTGGCCAGTGCCGAGAAAGATTTTCCGCCTGCAAATTTTCAGACGCTGTATCGCGAGGCGAAAGATCGAGGCTACGAATTAACCGCGCACGCTGGAGAAGAAGGCCCGCCGGCTTACATTCGTGACGCATTGCAGCTGTTGTCGGTGAGTCGTATCGATCATGGCGTTCGTGCGGTCGAGGATGATGAATTGCTTCACCAACTCGCCGCTGATCGCGTGCCGCTCACGGTTTGCCCGCTATCGAACGTGCGCCTATGTGTTTACGACTATATGTCGGAGCATCGCATTTTGGATCTCCTTGAGCAGGGTCTGTGTGTCACTGTTAACTCGGACGATCCAGCTTACTTTGGCGGTGATCTACTGGAGAACTTCGCCGCTCTGGAGTCGGACTTGGCTATGAGCAAGGAGCAGGCCTTGCTCCTTGTGCGCAATGGTTTTGAAGCTGCATTTTTGCCCAGTGAGGCGAAGATCGCGCTCGACGAACAACTGCAGGATTACCTTGCGCGCCACCCCTGAGTCCCGCAGTTTCAGAGCTATTGGTGTTGCCGCTTTACTGGTCTGTTGCACAGTACTGGGTTTAGCGGGTACTGATTTAGTTCTTCCCGCAGTGCCCGGACTGCCCGAGTCGCTGGGGGGAACCATTGCGCAGGCGCAATTCGTGCTGGCTACCTTCGCGGCGGGAACTGGAATCGGCTTGCTGCTGTTCGGGGAGCTGGGTTCTTTTATCGATCATCGGCGTATGCTCGCAAGCTCACTGTTGGCCTATGGACTGTTATCTGCTGCGGCGGGATCTGCGAGCAGTCTCGAGTTATTGATTGCCTTGCGATTTCTTCAGGGTGTCGCGGCATCCTGCGCAGCCGTGGTTACACCGGGCATGGTGAGGGCTTTGTTTGACGAGCAGGGTGCGCTGCGTGCCCTGGGAGCACTGGGAAGTATCGAGTCCCTCGCGCCCGCTATCGCGCCAATTATTGGTGTGTGGCTGTTGAGCGCCTATGGATGGCCCGCATCCTTTTGGGTGACCGCTGTACTTGCCGTGCTGCTCAGCTGTTTGGTGGCCTTGTCCAAACGCTATATCCCGAAAGTCTCGGGGAATCCCTCCCGGCTGGGTTACTGGGTCCTTATGCGCAATCCCGTGTTTCAGCGTTATGCGCTCAGTCAGGGCTTTAGTTTGGGCTCCCTGCTGGCCTTTGTGTTTGCCATGCCCACGGTTTACGTGGTGGCGTTTGATGGTGAGATTCAGCAGTTCATCGTCATGCAGCTGCTCGGCATTTCGACTTACATCTTCGCCGCTAATCTCTCCAGTCGTCTTGTGCGACGCTTTGGTGCTGAGCGGACTATCTACGCAGGCAGTATCCTCGCATTTTTAGGGAGCGTGGCGATGCTGACTTACGGGCTGTTGGGGGGTCGGGAGCCGTTTGTGATATGGGCGCTGTTTCTGCCCTTTAACATGGGCTTTGGCTTTCGCGGCCCTCCGGGTTTTTATCGTTCTTTGCAAGCGTCCGATGGCGACGACGCTCGGGCGTCGGCGTTGGTGATTTTGTATGTCATGTTGATTACCGCGGCGGCCACAGCTTTGATTTCACCCCTTGTTGCGAGCGGGCTCTGGCCGGCCGCACTGGCAGCCTGTTTCCTGGGGGCACTGTCACTGGTGATATTGCCTTTGATGCCTGCGTTACCCGAGAGTTAGCAATTCTACTGCGGGGTTAGGGGGCCTTATTGAGGCGCCAGTCATAGTCGAGAAAATCAATCGTTATTTCACCAGCGTTGAGTTTGGAAACTTGCTCGGCGCTGAGGTTCAAAGAGTTGCCATAGTGTCCAAGAAAACTCTCCAGGTCGTTGTATCCCCGCCAGCCTTTTTCAAAGTCCCCTCGATACCATTTAAAGATAGAGGAAACCTCCAGTCCGCCGTCCTCAAATCTATTGCGGCTGGGGTCTGCCAGAAAACTCTGCGTTTGCTCCTCAAGCTGTGCATCGATGGTGTCTCCGCTATAAGCCTCGGCACGTAACGCCGGGCAGCCGATACTTGCGCAGTTCACCGCAAAGTGAATACGCGGGTCGTCGAAGCGACCCTCCTGGCGAATCATGCCGTGTTCGATGTCGTCCAGACTCACCGTGTCTCCCAGGAGGGGGATGAAGGATTTCTTCCAGGGGGAGCGCAGGATGCTGCCGAGATCGCGAATAGACTCGACCTCAGGCCAGTTGTTAAGGATGAGTTTTACCGTCCAGGCGTTGTAAGCGTTGATGAGGAACGCGAGCTGCGTGCTTTGCTTTTGGGCAAGAAGGGTTTCTTCGCTGACGGCAGCCAGCTCGTCGAGATACTGATCCAACTCCTGTTGACGGCTCTGGAAGCAGTCGTAGTCCACGGCGGTACTGTGCCCGTCTTTAACTGCGCGGACGCAGGCCTCGAGTAAGGAGGTCCATTTTTCTGGCGCTGCTAGCTCCTGAGTAAGCTGCGGCGACTGCGCTACGGCTTGAAAGCTGCAGAACGCGAGGAATAGTGTTCCGAGGAGTAGCGCTTTCTTTCGCGACTCCCAGCAAAGTCTAAAGTCCTGGCCGGCTTTCTTCGGGTGTTTTTGATCTTTTGTCATGATGATTTGTGTTTGTTTGATTCAATGACTCAGTCTGATCCTGTTTTACGGACTTGGTTCGATATTCGCGTAAAATAAATGCGGTAGTTTTGAACATTTGTGGTGGTTATGTCGCAGCGACCACCTAAAACCAAGGCTCGTCATTACGACGGCGTATTCCTAACCCGTACTCAGCTAAAGTCGGAGAGACTTTCAAAGGATTGTCAGTGCACGTACCGCTTATTGATTGTGACCCTCAGACACGCTCGGATGCCGAGCTCGCCCGGGGCATCGATTGCGCGCTTCGCGAGGTCGGATTTATGGCGGTGCGTAACCTTGGAGTAACACCCGAACGGATTCGAGACCTGTTTGAAACCGCGCGGTTGTTTTTTGAAACATCGGAAGCTACAAAGCAGCGCTGTGCCTATGCTGCGGCAAGCGAGAATTTCGGCTATCAGGGATTGGGCCAGGAGAGCCTCGATCCCAGTCGTCCTGGGGATCTCAAAGAGACGTTCACTATGCGCAATCTCCTGGCTGGGGGGGTGGACGCTGATCGTTGGCCAAACACAGAGTTCCGAGATTCTGTGTCCGTTTTTTTTAAAGATGCTCTGAGCGCCGCACAGCGTCTGCAGCGTCTGCTCGCGTTAGCCCTGAACATGCCATCAGATTACTTTGTGGATTTACACAACGGAGAGAACATCACGCTACGTTTACTGCATTATCCTGCGGTCGACTCATCCATGGTCAATGCAGAGCAGATGGGGGCAGGCGCGCACACGGACTACGGCATGCTGACGCTACTGTTTCAAGATGCCGTCGGAGGGTTGCAGGTGCAGTCCGAGGATGGGGCCTGGCACGATGTGCCACCCCGGCCCGATGCGATCGTGATTAACTCCGGCGATCTTCTGGAGCGCTGGAGCAATGGCCGCTACCGCTCAACCTGTCATCGGGTATTGCCCCGGGGGCCATCTGCGGAGCGCTATTCCATGGCGCTCTTTGTAGACCCTGATAGTGACACTCTGGTCGAGGCTTTGCCTTCCTGTATTTCAGAGCGCAGCCCCGCCCGTTACCCTCCGATCACCGCGGGAGAGCATCTGCAGGCAAAGATAGAAGCTACCCATCATGCCTGACGGCTCGCCAAGCTCGGTAAAATCACCTGGCTTGTTTTCCCACCCAGGTCTCTTGATGGCCGGTGCTGCCGCCTTTGGGATGTCTACCTTGTTTAGCGCTTTAAAACCTGTGCTGGTGACGCGCCTGCTTGAGGAAACCAGCTGGGGGGCCGCCATGGCGGGGGTTGTAGTGGCAGCGCCGTTTTTGGGTATCGCCCTATCGTCGTTGTTGTTTTTTGTGCGTCCGCCAAGGTCCTCTCTGAGGCGACTTGCGCTGGTTTTTGGCGGCACCCTGGTGCTTCTGGAACTGTTAAGCGCCTATCTCTTTGAACATCAAATGCTGTTGTTGAGCTTACAATTTGTCGCAGGGTTTTGCGTGGGAGCCCTGATGTCTGCTACTTCGCGTTTGGTGGCGGTGAGCGACGCGCCCGACGAAAGTTTCGGGTTTATCGACATGTCTGCCGTTGCGCTGATGTCGGCGATGGTGGCGGGTGCCGGTTTGGCTGTCGCCGCAGCGGGTGTAATGGGGGGCTATGGGTTTGCCGCGATCGTTGCCTTGATCTATGCATTGGCTATAGCCAGTTATCGGGAAAGCCCTGCCTTGATGGCGCACCATGATCATAAGCCAGAGCCCCTGGATGTCAGCGTGAAGCCCGTAGCCGTTGTCAGTATGGGTATATTGTTTGTGACCTGCAGCGGATTGGGATTTGCCTTTATGTTTAGTTTTGCTGCGCGCTTGGGTATGGGTTATGAACAAGCGGGCTCGCAAATTGGGGTGTTGTTACTGTTATCGGCGTTGGCCTGCCAACTTGGTGGCTGGTGTAGCGGTCGTTTTGGCCCCCGGTATCCGCTACTTGCTGCGTTTATCGCCTGTGCCGCGGGTTGGTGGATTGTGGTTCATGCGCAAAGTCCCGAGGCGTTTATCCTGGGTCTGGTGCCCGCGGTGTTCGCCCTGCAGTTCAATTTTCCTATTTTGCTCGCGCTAGCCGGATCGCTGGATGACCATGGGCGTTGGGCGGGCATTGCGGCGCCACTCATTACCAGTGGTTTTGCCTGGGCCGCGATTGTGGCGGGGCAAGTGGTGCAACTCCAGGGGCTGGACGCACTAGCTACCGCGACGGCCACAGGCATGGTGTTTTGCGCTGCGCTTTTATGGCCCGCCACCGCTCTCTCAGATGACAAGCGTCTGCAAGTGGCCGTAGCAAATCAAAGTGATTAGCGCTCTTGGTGAGCACTCTCCAGATGTGCCGCAATAGCGGCGAGTTTGTGGTCCTGCCAGCGCTCACCTACCAACGATATGCCCAAGGGTAGGTGCTCTACCTTGCCCAGGGGGAGCGTGATATGTGGGTTACCCGCTACCGCAGCTTGACCTGCCATGCCCGGACCGAAGAAGGCATCGCCATTGACCCAGTCAATCATCCAGGCCGTTGAGGATGTAATACCTATGATGGCGTCCAGCTTATGCTCGGCAAAGAGCTTATCCAGCCCGTCTTCTCGCATGGCTTTTTGTGTCGCTGCCCGCTTGCGACGATAGTCTTTCTCGGTGTCCGGCAGGTTCTGTGACTTGAGAAATATGGATTGGTCGAAGCGTTTGAGTTCTGTCTCTGCGTGTTCTTCGTTAAATGCTATGAGTGATTCGAGAGTCATGCTGCTCAGGGCATTGGGGAGGCCCGCGAGATAGGCATTGAGATCACGACGAAACTCATAAAGGAGGACGTCGTAGGAGTCATCGCCGTAACCTTCGTAAGGCTCTATGTCCAAACCTGGAATCAGCACTGCACCCTCGTCTTGCAATGTTTCGAGTGTTTTGTCCAGTTCGGCATCGCGACGGGGATCGAAGTTTTGGGTTCGTGCGAAGATTCCAATCCTCAGCCCGGACAGGTTGGGAACTGCATTCAGCGACATCAGGCCTTGGCGTATGGCGGCGCTGTTCTGCGCTTCTTCTGCGCTAATGACTGCCAGAGTTCGCGCCGCCAGACTAACGCTGTTGGCGATGGGCCCGGCAGTATCCTGAGTGCTGGCGATAGGGACAATGCCTTCACCGGATACCAAGCCGTGCGTAGGTTTGAAGCCCACTACGCCATTGATGGAGGCTGGGCATACGATAGAGCCAGAGGTTTCGGTGCCAATGGCCACATCCACGTAGCCAAGGGCTACGGCGACGGCAGAGCCGGAGCTTGATCCACAAGGTGTGCGAGCGGGGTCATGGGCATTACGTGTTTGTCCGCCCACGCCGCTCCAGCCGGAACTTGAAAACTCCGAACGAAAGTTCGCCCATTCGCTTAAATTGGCTTTACCGAGGATGACGGCGCCGGCGCGACGGAGCTGAGCCACGAGCGGGGCGTCTCGCTCAGTATTGTTATCGGCTAAGGCAAGGGAGCCGGCGGTGGTGGGTTGCCCCTTTGTCTCGATGTTGTCTTTTAGCAGTATGGGCTCGCCGTGCATGGGGCCGGGTGCTTTACGCTGAAGATCCAGCATTCGTGCCACTTGCTTTGCCTCAGGGTCTATGGCGATGACTGCCTTGTACTGCTCATCGCGGTTTTCGATATCCGCAATGGCTGCTGCTATGCGAGATTGCACGGGCCCGTCGTCGGGCGCCCCCGAAACGCTGGTGGTCGTCATAAGCAGTGTGAGTCCGCTGGCGATAAGTCCGTAGGTGAAGGTGTTTTGAAATTGAGTCATGGTTTAAATCTGGTCCTTGAAATGCTCTGCGATCCCGCAACGTCACTGTAAACCGTTGGGAGCGGGTTGTTCAAATGGGCAAGGGGATAAACACTGAGGTGGCCGTGTGGACAACCTTGGTGACTCGCCGATCTCCCGCATCTCCGGCAATGCGCGCCATCATGTCCTGGAGGGCGATGAGTTTTCCAAAGATGCGCTCGAAGCTCAGGTTGTCAGTGACGCCGCGATATTCGCTGGATATTAAAAAAGGCTCTGTGGAACTCTTGCGATTGTTTTTGAGACGCCAGAGTAAAATTTCTATGTTCCGGGCACTGGTGCTCAGAGCCTGAGAATCCAAAGAATCGAAAAGAAAGGATTCAGTGTTATACCCATAAGCTTTGCGCAACATGCCCCCAAGGCCCACGGTCAGTGCAAACACGCGATCGCCGCTAAAAGTTTCCTGAAACACCAGCTCCAACGCTGCAATTTCCTGAGCGCTGGATAGCTCTTCAAACGAAAGCGGCCCGGGAGTGCCCCGAAGCTGGCGCAATCGGTCGTCGACGCTATGGACAGACCCTCGCTGTAACTGATCGGGGTTTCGGGCGTAGAACTTACGCATGAGTTCACGGACGAGGAGTCGCGTCTCTAATATGAATTCGTCGGTAACAAGGTTAGTGTCGGACTTTGCGAGATTTTTTACCTCATAACCACCGCAGCCCCCGAGCATTGATCCCAGAAGCAGGGTGGCGAAACACCGACGACTCAGATGAGTCATAGGGACCTTCAGGAGGCTTGGCGGAGTTGCGCAGCCATTTGCTCGAGTGCCTGAAAAGCGCCCGTTGGGTTATCGCTTTTTAATTGAGGCAGCCCCATCTCAGGCCCAGTCCCCACGGCAATTTCAGGCAGGCCGGTTTCAAAACCTGTGATGATCACGTCAGCACACTCATCTACGGGCATTCCCTCGGCAATGTCCTGGTCCGTAATGCCGGCGACTTGCCCGTCGCCGCGCAAAGCATTTTTGGAAACGTTCGTTTGAATAAAGCCCGGAACGATGGTGGTCACTTGCAGGCCATCGGCAGCGACTTCTGTACGCAAGGCATCAAAAAAACCCATGACGGCGTGTTTGGCCGCGCAGTAGCCTGTTCGTAGTGGCACGCCAACTTTACCGGCAATACTTGAAGTAACGGCAATGTGGCCTTCGCCTCGAGCAACCATAGCGGGAAGAACGGCCAGGGTAAGAGCGATCTGTCCCAATACGTTGATGTCCATGATCTGACGATAGACCTCAAAGGCGGTATCAATACAAAAAGATCGTTGCGAAACGCCGGCATTATTGATCAACAGGTCGAGTTTTCCGTACTGGGCGAACACCTGTTGTGCGGCGGGTTCCATGGTCTCATGCTTGGAGACGTCCAGGGGTAACACCAAGACGTCGGCTGCGCCTGCGTCTTTACACAGGGTCTCAACGCGCTCTAATTCGGTCTGATTGCGTGCCGAGAGTATCAACTGGCTGCCCCGAGCCGCCATTTGAAGGGCGAGAGCCTCACCAATGCCAGATGATGCACCCGTGATCCATACGACCTTCCCATTGAAATCAATACCTGGATACATATGCTGTTGCTCTCCAAAAATAGCTGAGCATAAGCATAGCGCGAATCACAAGTACCGAGCAGCTCCCGTGACAACGGTGCGTGGACGAGCGGCAGTGCAACAGGTAACGTGCGAATGTCTCTGGAATTTTTAGCCGGAAACGCTGGACTAACTTCTTCTCACCACAAGAGTTTTTAACTATGTCGACACCGAACACCATCAAAGACTGCATGCGCCGAAACCCGTTGACCATTAACTGTAACTCAAACCTTGTTCAGGCCGTTGAGACATTGGTGGAGTACAAGCTAACGGGGGTGACAGTGGTGGATGATGAGGGTAATCCCGTGGGAGTCCTGTCGGAATTAGATTGCATCAATTCGGTGTTGAACGCTATTTACAACGATGGTGATCCTGAGCACGCATTGGTTCAGGACGCTATGACCAGCAGCATAGTGAGCTGCACCCCTGAAGACTCCATCGTCGAAGTGGCAGCAGATATGCTTGCCACCCGACAGCGTCGTCGACCCGTTATAGAAAATGGTCGTCTGGTCGGGCAGGTGAGTTCCAGTAATGTGCTGTGGGCCCTCATGGAAAACTCCCGTCGACGTGTGCATCCGAAAAGCGCTTAAAAAAATGTAAATTATCGGGAATAAACTTGGCCTTGTTATCGTCATCTTGTCAGTGGTGGAGTGAAACGCCCCATTCGAGGTGGTGCCGACAGGTATATTGGGAGCGGTAGCGATTCAGCATAGGATCGCATCGCGGCCTGCGGCACCAGCCTCAAACCACCCGCGACTCAAATTTCCCTCCTTTTTTCCGACCGCCCATTCCGCGGAATACATCGACGTGTGCGGCTTTAACGTTCATTTGGGTAGCTGTGCTTGGGGGATTTGCTGCCTTTGGAATTGCGTTTGTGAGCCCCAGAGTTGTTCAGCATGTACTGTTCCGCGTTTCAGCGTGCACTCAGGGGGGGGGGGTGTGAAAAGCCTGCTGAGGCGCAGCTTATGCCTGCGCTATGTCCCAGCGCTTTAAAAGAGAGTCCCTTACCGATTCACTGGTCTAGACTAGGGGAGGGCGTTGTTTTCTGAGGGGTTTACTGCTGCCAGTCGCTGCTGATCATTGCGGCTTCTGCTTCTCGACCTAAGGCGATGCCGCCTGCATGTTGGCTGATGAAGCTTGCAACAGGTGCCGAGTCCGCTGCTCCTGCAGGGCGGTACGCGTCAGCAGGTTCCAGATAGGATTCGAGACCCGCCGCCTGAGTTACCCAGCGACCTTCTTCGCGGCAAGCTACAGCGCGCCAGTCAGATTCTCCGCCACGGAGGAGATACTCGCGACACCAGCGACCGTCTTCGTGAGGGAAGCTCAGTACCGGTTGGATTTCTCTGCCATCCTGCAGCGCGGCCCAGCCGTCTCCTGACGGGACGTTATCAAGTGCGGCTGTGACAAAACTGTCATTGCCCGGAAGCCGGTTTTGCTCTCCCTGGCCCGTAATGTTGCTCACCAGGCTCAGCGCTACAGCACCGACGAAAGATGCCGCTACCGCGTACATCCACACAGGTCTTGCTGCAACAGTTGCAGTATCCGTGCGCCCGGGGAAGTTTAAGACCGTCGCACTGCCAGTGTTGCTTTCGAAGGCATTACTGGACTTGTCTTCTTTTAATAACGCTTCTACGGCTTCGGGTATCTGATCCCGTTCGGCGAGGGCGTCGCGCATGCGTTGATTCAGCTCCTGCATGCGCACCAGACCGGCCTGCAACTCGACTTCGCTATGCAGTCGGGCCTCAAGTGCTCTGGAGAGCGCTGGCGCAAGTTCGCCATCAAGGTACTGTGACAACAGTTCAATGTCCTGTTCACTCAAACCCTTGTCCATGCCGTTGCCCTTCATGCTATGTACTCACCCATGTCTTTTGTTTGCACTGCTGCTCTAGTCAAGAGCCTTCAGCTGCTCTAATCAAGAGCCTTCAGCTGCTCTAATCAAGAGCCTTCAGCTGCTCTAATCAAGAGCCTTCAGCTGCTCTAATCGAGAGCCTTCAGCTGCTCTAATCGAGAGCCGGCAGCAGTTGCTTTCTAGCCCGAGCAATTCGACTCATGATCGTGCCTATGGGCACACTCAAAATCTCCGCTGCTTCGGCGTAACTCTTACCCTCGACTGCAACAAGTGTCAGGGCCATTCTCTGTTCTTCAGGCAACTTTGCCATTGCCTCATTGACCGCTGCCAGGCTCCGCTCTCCGGCAGATTGCTTCTCAGCAGAGGGCGACAATTCTCTCGCTTCGCCGGTCTGCGCCACCGCGTTTGCGTGTCGCGTTCTAACTTCCCGGGACCGTAACTCATCGATCCAAAGGTTCTTGCATACCCGATACGCCCAGCGTGCGGTGTGCGCATCATCAGGAATGCCTCGCTCCAGCAACCGCTCTACGGTGCACTGCAACAAGTCATCCGCGTCGGCATCGCTGCCTGTCAAAGACAGGCAGAACCTTTTGAGGCCCTTAAGCTCCGCCATAAGCTCCTGGCGTTGCCGTTTGCCGAGTTGTCGATCACTGAGCGACGTCATTCATTCCCTGCTAGAATCTAAGACGCTTGCGAGCGAGCTTTATTCCCACTTTTTTCCATGGGACTAAAATGCGCGTTGGGTCGTTAGTATAAGGAAGCGGGAGACTGGCATACAGCGCTGTAGCTGTATTTTAGAAATTCCCACCTAAATGATTGGTAACATCATGAATTTATTGACATTTATTTTTTCGCGACTACGCCTCAAATTGATGGCGTGCTTCTCGATGTCTCCGTGTGACCCCCGCGTGGCGGTTTTGACAGCGAATCAGGCCGTGGTGATCGCGCCATTTTGTCGGGAATTGTCGGGCCGCTAGTCCTGATGATGTCGTGCAGCGTGTCGGCCCAACTTCCAGTAGGTGGATTTTTGGGTGCTGATCCGGCTGAGGAAGAAGTCGAAGAGCGGATAGAGCAGCAGCTCGAAAAACGGGTTGAGGACAATGTCGAAGAGAGCATCGAGACTTCAGTCGAGGTTGCCACTGAGCTGAACATCCAGGAAAACATCGAAGACAACATCGAAGAGACCATCGAGCAGACAGTGGATGCGACGGTTGAAGGCACTATCGACGATGCAGTCGCCCAGACCGTAGAAGAGCGCTTGGAAGAGTCCGTTGAGTCTTCCGTGGAGACCGGCGTCGCTGAAGCTGTGGAAACTTCTGTTGAAGACGGCGTCGAAAGCAGCGTTGAGGAAGCCGTCGCGGAGACCGTAGAGCACAGTGTCGAAGGCAGTGTAGAGGAGGCTGTTGCCGAGACCGTAGAGGATAGCGTTGAAGGCAGCGTAGAAGAGGCCGTTGCCGCGACAGTGGAGGATAGTGTCGAAGGCAGTGTGGAAGAAGCTGTTGCGGAGACTGTCGAGGACAGCGTTGAAGGCAGCGTAGAAGCATCTGTCGCAGCCGCCGTTGAAGACAGCGTGGAGGAGTCTGTAGAGAGCGAAGTCATCGCCAGCGTGGAGAGTAGCGTCGAGGCGTCGGTTGAGGACAGTGTAGAGAGCTCGGTGGAAGATTCTTTGGAGTCTTCTGTCGAGTCTTCGGTTGAAGATGACGTCGAGCAAAGAGTTGTCCTTGCCATTGAAGGTCGTTTGGAAACCGAAATCGATGAAATTCTCGATAACCTGGAGAGCGATTTGGAGGTCGATGAAAATCGCATACTCAAGGAACAGTGGCTGGTCATGGCAGAGCCCGTCGTCTTTGACGAGTTGACGTCGCGGGGCTACCTCTTTGACACCGTGACAGAGTTGCCGGGCCTGGGACTTAGGTTGGCAGAGGTTGCTGCGCCGTCCACTTTCGATATCACGCAAGTTCGTGATGGCGTTTTGGATGTCGTGGGTAAAGATCGAGCCGAGGTCGACCTAAATCACATTTACACCGCCGGTGTTCCCGAGATGGTTGCAGGTAGTGGGGTCATGCCGCGCGCTGCAATGGCGTTTCCCTCGGACCTTGATGACCTTGATTTGCGTGTAGGTATGATCGACAGCCGCGTAGACACAGAGCACCCTGCCTTAGCGCAATCCAGCATTCATACGCGTTCTTTCGCAAAACCTAGCGCTGAGGCTCCAGAGTTCCATGGCACGGCCATTGCCTCGATTATTGCTGCGAACTCTCCTGAGTACCGGGGACTCGCTCCCAATGCTGAAGTGTACGCAGCGTCGGTGTTTGAGTTGGACGGTAAGCGCGGAGAGATTGCCAGTACTGTGAGCCTTATCCGCGCTTTGGATTGGTTGATCTCGTCTGGCGTTGACGTGGTGAATATCAGTTTGGCCGGACCGCCTAATCGCTTGCTGGAGAGAGCGCTGGATCGCGCGTCTTCGCAGGATATGGTTGTGATGGCTGCAGCAGGTAATGGCGGTCCAGTAGCACGACCCATGTATCCAGCCGCCTACGATAGCGTTGTCGCCGTTACCGCGGTGGACTCAGCTCGTCAGGTTTTCCGTTTGGCCAATCGCGGGGATTATCTTGCTCTGGCAGCGCCAGGAGTTGACTTGCGCCACGCTCAACCCGGAGGTGGGTATGCCGCGTCCTCAGGTACCTCTTTTGCTGTGCCTTTTGCGGTCACCGCTGCGGCGCGTTTGAGTCGCCTCAGCCCGGAATCTGACATTATCACCATGCTCCTTGAGAGCGCGATGGATTTAGGTCCTCCCGGGCGCGATTCGATCTATGGTTTCGGTTTGTTGACCCTCGGCAGTCTTTAGCTGTCGAGGTTTCTAGGTTACTCCCAAGGCACAGCGTCCCCTGGGTAGCACTCGGTTGTTTTTTTACCAGCTGTATTGCAGGCGAGTACCAAAAATGGTCTGCGTAAAGTCAGCTCTTGGTAGGTTCGATACGTAGTCTCCGTAGCTGAGATACCACTGCCAGTTCAAGCGCTGGGTCAGAGGTAGCTCCAAGTCGAATTTTACGCGCAGGCGATCATCGTTTCGAGGTTCTTCAATCGTCGGTTCGTCGGAATTGTAGTCGCGCACCTCATACCGTAGAGCCGCTTCGACTTTTATTTTTCGCTCCCAGGCGTCAAAGCGGCGAATGTAGCGCAGTTTTAAGGAGTGCGCGTTAAAATCCAGTTCATCGGCGACGGCATCTTCTTCCCGATAGCGATAGCCAAGGTTGAGGTAACTGCGCAGGCCGCGATGGAAGTAGTAAAAATCGAGTTCCCCCGTATGGGTCTCTGCGTCGCGTTGAGAGCGATTGTCTATTTCGCGCTCTGAGTAAACATAAGCCCCTCGTGCAAACCAGCGTTGCGATAAAAAACCGGAAAGTGAAGGCGAGATTCGGGTGTACTTGAGGAAGTCATTGCCATCAAGTTGTGAGTCGATGTAATAGGCTGAGAGTGACGCGTTACTGCTGCCCAGATCAGTGTTGATGTCCGCCCCCAGAATATGTGTGAGTCGGTCTACTGCCGAAAATTCCTGGTAGGTGCTGCTGCTAACGTCGTAGTTCAGCGAAGCCTCGGTGCGATCATTAAAGCTATGTTTGACGCCGAGCTCCAGATCAAGGATCGCAGCATAATCGCTCTGCCCGCTTGAGAGATCGACTTCATCGACAGACACGTTGGTATCGTATTCTCCCCCGACGCCGACTTCGGCACTCCAGCGAGTCTTGCTCGCACTCTCTCCCGACTCTTGCGCGACAATCGCCGACGCTGCGCAGGCGCACAGCATCGCGATAGATATGCGAGCTAGTCGAGACGTGAATAGAGGCACTGATCGGCTCAGGGTGAAGGTTGGGTGCGCAGACTAATCAAAGCACGCCTTTGTCTCAAGACTGCCACTTGATGGCTGTCTGTGTTTGCGATCCGGTGATAAACTTCGCGACCTTTATCAACATGATCTTTAAGGAGTTCTCTTGAGCGACGATCAGACTCAGCAGCATGACGACTGTATGCAGCGTTTTATCGACCTGGCCAATGAAATGAAGGACGAGGGTGTCCCGGTCAATGTGGTTTCCTGGGCTCTCATGACCTCGTCGGGGATCTATTCGACCTATACTGTGACGGGCAACAGCGGTGGTTTGAATCCTTCGGGAATCGACAAAGTCGTGGATGCCTACAAGCAGAACCTGACTAATATTCAGGCGCTGAAGAAGGCTGAAGACGAGAGAAAGAGAGCGGGCAGCTAAGGCCCTATCAGGCCTGTTCCAGCTGAATGCCGTCGTCATTCTGGTTCTCGCTTCCGTTGAGGCGATCTAATTGACGACGGAAATGACCGGGTTCCAGTAGCGTACGAAGCTGCGCCAGTGGAACCGGTTGGCTAAAGAGAAAGCCCTGGATGATTTCCGCGTCCTGTTCGAGAAAGAACCTTAGCTCTTCGACGCGCTCCACGCCCTCGACAACGAGTTCCAGTCCGAGGCTCTTACCCATTGCGATGATCGCTCGCACGAGCTCAATGTCCTGCTTGCCCTTGGCCAGTCCTAATACAAAACTGCGGTCAATTTTTAGCTCATCCAGCGGGAAGCGGGTCAGATAGCTGAGCGATGAGTAACCAGTACCAAAGTCGTCTATGGACAAGCGCACGCCCAAATCCTTTAAGTCCTGAACCATAGCAACAACACTTTCCTGATTGCTCACCATAATGCCTTCGGTGAGCTCGATTTCCAGGGACTCTGCGGGCAAGCCCGAGTCTTGCAGTGCAGAGCCAACGGTATCGACGAACTCATCATGAAACTGCAAAGCAGACACGTTTACCGATACTTTTGGTATCGGATTCACGCTTGCCCGCAATTCGACAAGGTCAGCGCAGGCTTGTCTTAGCACCCATTCGCCCACTTCCTCAATCAGGCCTATCTCCTCAGCGATGGGAATCCACTTAAAGGGTGGCACCAGTCCATGTGTCGGATGGTTCCAGCGAACAAGAGATTCTGCGCCAGTAACTTCGCCAGTGCGCGCGTTTACTTGGGGCTGGTAATGGAGAAGCAGTTGGTCGAGCTCCACGGCACGGCGCAGATCATTCTCAAGCTCGAGCCTTTCGCGGTTTGCGCTCTCCATGGAGTCGTCGTAGACGAGCACTCTGTTGCGTCCGCGCTTTTTGGCGTTGACCATTGCGGTGTCCGCTGCACGCAATAGCGTTTCAACATCCTCGGCGTGATCCGGTGCCAACGCTATCCCGATACTGGACGTAACGATGACTTCCTGGTGGTCGATGATGTAAGGCTCCGCTAAAGAACTCGCTAGGCGATCTGCTACACGCTTTGCCATATCAATGCTTTCGATGTGGTTGAGCACCACCGTGAACTCATCTCCGCCGAGGCGCGAAAGGTCCATCACCGAATTTTCTTCATCCGATCGGCGGTGAAGAACATCACTGTCTCGCACTCCCGCGGCTAAGCGTTCCGAAACTTCCCTCAGGAGGGCATCGCCCCCGGCCGCCCCTAGAGAATCGTTAATACGTTTGAAGTTGTCGATATCAACATGCAAGAGGCCGACATTCTGGTTGCCCCTTCGGGCAAGGCGGAGCAAGAGAGCCAGTTGCTCAGTGAACAGTTTTCTATTGGGAAGTGAGGTTAAATTGTCGAAGTACGCGGCGTGGCGCAACTTACTGCGAGACTCGCTTACCTTCTGCTCCGCAGTATCGAGCTCCTTTTTTCGCCGGCTGAGTTGCTCTGTGCGCTCGTCGACTTTCATGCTGAGTATTTTTCGGTCCGCATCCATCTGCTGTGTATAGCTATGTAGGCCCGTAATAATGCCGTTGAGGACTTCAGCAATATCGCGAATTTCACCACTGCCACGAATCCGCAGCGGCTCACTCTGTCTGCCTGCGGCGATATCATCTGCAACGCTTGCCAGCATGCCGAGGGGCGCGGTTATTCGCCGGGTAATAATGCGCGTGAGCAACCAGAAGAGGAACAGTACCGCCAGACCAATGCCTGCCGATAGAGCGACCGTAGGTAAAGTCAGGCTCCAAAGTACGGTGCTGCTGATTTCAACACCGAGGTAGCCTGCAACATAAACACTACTGACTAATTCTGGATAGGCGAGAGCCGCGGCGAAATCTTCGCGTCCCAAATTTTGCCTTGAAGGATCTACCACAGAGACAATGGGTAGTGTCAGCGAGGTGGTTTTTTCGCCAAAAATGAAACGGCTTAGCAGTTCAAGACCCGGTGGTACCGTTCCGCCGGGTCGTACAACGATGCCCCGGTCTACGGGAGAGAGGTTTTCGCGCAGAGCACTGAAACGTGGCATAGGGTCGTTTTCTACCCACGAATGGCTCTGCACGCCTATGACACTTCCCTGGCTGTCGTAAAAAGTCGTTCGCGTGACGGCCTCGGACAGACCCAGGTACTCGTCGAGGGTGCGCTGGACATCCATGGGTTCGCGAAAATAGGCGGTTAGCTGAAGATGCGTTTGGCTGCCTACGAGGCTGGAAGCAGAAAGAATGAGTGCGTCACGCTGATAGCTAAAGTCGCGCTGTCCGACAAATAGCGTCAGGATGAGTCCAGCTAAGATAGCCAGCAGTGCGATGAGCGCGTTGATCTTGCTTGCGATGCTCATAGCTGAGGCTTGGCTCTGCGAAGATTTAGGTAGTACATAACGAACCCCAGGCCCCGGGACAGTTTGTCGGGGTTGCCGACGATCGGCAAACGTCGGAGCGTTGTAAGATCCAGATCGGCATCGATTTGCTGCTTCATCGTCTAGCGGTCCCTGCGCTTGTGACAATGCTAGATGGCCAAACTATCACGCATTATTGTCGGTGGCCAGAGCGATAAATCCAGAGAAACTGGCAGGGAGAATTTGCAAAAAGCTGCGTGAGCGTTCTTGCTGTGTCGTTACGGAATTCTGCAAACGGCGTCCAGTTTAGGAAGAGGGTCAGCGGCCCACGCTGGTGTAGCGCAGCCCTGCGCGCTCCATCAAATCGCGTTCATAGACGTTGCGGAGATCGATAAATATGTCCCCGCGCATGGAATCACGAATGTCGCTGAGATTGAGTCCTCTGTACTGATTCCATTCGGTCATGAGTACCACGGCGTCCGCATCTTTAACCGCTGTTGCAATGTCTTGGGCATACTCGACGCTCTCCGGGAGCAGTGGGCGGGCTTCGTCCATGCCCTCGGGGTCGTGGGCGCAAATGCTGGCTCCGCGATCGATCAGTGCCGGAAGAATTGCCAGTGCCGGAGCGTCACGCATGTCATCGGTTTCAGGCTTGAAGGTGAGTCCAAGCACGGCGATACGTTTGTCCGCCTCAGAGCCTCCCAGCGCTTCGCGGATCTTTGAGACCATGCGCGCTTTTTGCGATGCGTTGACTTCTACAACCGCTTCCACAATGCGACTGCCTACACCGTACTCCTGGGCCATGCGATTCAATGCCAGTGTGTCCTTGGGGAAGCAAGAACCCCCGTAGCCCGGGCCAGCATGGAGAAACTTATTCCCAATCCGTTTGTCCATACCCATGCCTTTGGCAACGGCATTTACATCGGCGCCGGTCTTTTCACAGAGCTGGCTCATTTCATTGATGAAGCTGATCTTGGTGGCGAGAAACGCGTTTGCGGCATACTTAATCAGTTCGGCGCTCTCGAGTCCCGTCACGAGTAGAGGGGCTTCGATGAGGTTAAGAGGACGATAGAGCTCTCGAAGCCGCGCCTCAGCACGCTCTGACTCCACGCCTAAAACAACGCGGTCCGGGCGCATAAAATCGCTGATCGCAGAGCCTTCACGGAGAAACTCCGGGTTCGAAGCGACGTCGAAGTCGGCATCGGGATTTGCTTTTCTAATCACCCTTGCTACTTCGCGGGCTGTGCCCACCGGTACCGTCGACTTATCAACAATTACGGTGTAACTCTGCAGGTTCACCGCGATCTCTTCGGCTGCGGCATACACATACTTGAGGTCAGCATGACCATCGCCGCGACGGGTTGGGGTACCTACGGCGATAAATATCAGGTCGGCTTTCGCAACGCTGCCTGCCA
The DNA here is from genome assembly GCF_965662665.1 of Congregibacter sp. Classification (NCBI taxonomy): domain Bacteria; kingdom Pseudomonadati; phylum Pseudomonadota; class Gammaproteobacteria; order Cellvibrionales; family Halieaceae; genus Congregibacter; species Congregibacter sp. The sequence continues at coordinate 146,468 of NZ_CBFIIF010000004.1, forward strand.
CATCTGTGGTGAAGCTTAGTCGTCCAGCCTCAGCGTTTTTTCGCACCAAGTCGTCAAGACCGGGCTCGTAAATGGGGATTTTGCCTTGTCGAAGTGAAGCAATGCGATCTTCCTGCTTATCGACGCAGCTTACGCTGGCACCAAACTCGGCGAAGCAGGCGCCGGATACCAGGCCCACATAGCCCGCCCCAATCATTACAACGTTCATTTAGGTAGACCTTTTCATCA